>CASECH010000133.1 GCA_949286405.1 uncultured bacterium | reverse complement strand
GTTTGAGGGTCAACATCTCCAATGATTACTGTGACCATATTAGATGGGTTATAGAATTTGTTATAGTAATCTAAAATTTCTTCTCTATGAATTGTGCTTATAATTTCCTTTGTTCCTATAACCTTTCTTTTATAGGGGTGAGTTTTGTATAGCATATTTATCAAGTTTTCATATACCAGATTGTTTGGAGAGTTTCCATCTTTAGCAATTTCTTCTATAACTACTTTTCTTTCTTTTTCAAGCTCTTTTCTCGGAATAAGAGGGTGTAATAACATGTCAGAGTGCATTTCTAATGCTAAATCAAAGTATTTGGATGGTATTGTTATGTAATAATGAGTAAAGTCTTTACTTGTTGCAGCATTTGTTACACCACCTTTATTTTCGAGTATTTTATCAAATTCACCAGGTGCGTGGTTTGTAGTTCCTTTAAAAAATAAATGCTCCAAAAAGTGTGAAACTCCGTTATTTGTGTCGTTTTCATTGATTGATCCGGTTTTTATCCAAGTATCCATCGTAACGATAGGATTAGTCTTTACTTGTTTTATTACCACAGTCTGACCGTTATCCAATTTATACACATTGGAATCACTTGCAAATGCAAAACTTCCGATCAGTAGCGTGAATATTAAAATTGCAAATTTTTTCATATACCCCTCTCTTCTAAATGTTTCAAAATCTTCTAAATTAAATATAATATACACTAAATTGCTGTATAAAAAAAGTCCCCTGATAGTGAATTATTTTTTTATAAATTTTTTAAGAAAAGGTATTGATAGAATTAATGTTCCAAGTCCTAAGAATACATAAACTGCTTTTGGAGTATCTTTAGTTTTTGGTTTTGCTTTTTTTATTTTTTGATTAACTTCTGCATCGAGTTTGTTAAATTCTCTTGTTGCCTGTATGTGTGAATATAAGACCGGTTTTTTTAGACTATTTGGAGCATTAATTACTCCAACATTCGGTCTTTGTACTTTCATGCTGTTTATTGGGCTATAGTTATTTTGCACACTAACTGTCATATCTCAGATAAAACAAAACACATAGAAAAATTGCCATAAATATATATTTATATTAAGAATATTCTTTGCTGTAATTGACAAAATTAAAATTAATATATAAAATGAGAATGATTATCAATTATGAGGTAGATTATGAATTATTCAAGACAAAGAGAAATTATATTTTCCGCTTTAAAAGAAAATGTAGTGCATCCAACAGCTGAATATTTATATTCTGTCTTGAAAGAAAAAGATCCTAATATAAGCCTTGCTACTTTATATCGTAATCTAAATCAGATGGCAGAAAAGGGATTGATAAAAAAAATAGATGGACTTGAATCTGCATCTCACTATGATCATAATACTCATGAACATTATCATTTTATATGTAAAAAATGTAAAAAAGTTTTTGATATAAGTTCAAATGTAGCTCCTGAGATTGTTGTGAAAACGAAAGCAGAAACAGGATTTGAGATTGATAGTTATGATATAGTATTTAGCGGATTGTGTAAAGATTGTTTTGAAGATATAAAAGAAGAAAAATAAAATATGATTTGTAGTAGTAAAAAATTAAAGGAGACAAAAAATGGAAAAATACGTATGTACAGTTTGTAACTATGTCTATGACCCAGCAGAAAATGACAATGTAAGCTTTGCGGATTTACCTGAAGATTATGTATGTCCTTTATGCGGTGTTGGTAAAGATATGTTTGAAAAGGAATAGTAAAAGATAAAAAGGACTTAGAATTTTATTTTGAGTCCTTTTTTACAATAAAATTTCATTGTTGTATAATATTATTGTGCAATTAACTAGGAGAGTTTATTTTAATGAATAACGGTGTTATTAGGAATTCAGAAACAGAAAAAAATCTATTAAAAGCATTTGAAATTAATGCTAAACGTCGTATGGAATATGATATATATGCATTGATTGCTGAGAGGTATGGTTATTCTGATTTAACAAAGCTATTAAGGCGTTTTGCCATGCATGAAAAAGAACATGCAAAATTATGGTATGCTTGGATGAATAATAACAATTTTCCAACTTTGTTGGAATGTATAAAAAATGCTTTGGCTCAAGAACAAGATGAAATAGAAGGCGTATATGAAGCATTTGCACAAAAAGCTGAAGAAGAGGGGCTTTCTCATATTTCAGGATTGTTTAAAAATATTGAAGAAGTCGAGAAAATCCATTATGATAGAATGAAAAAGTTAATAGTTAAACTTGAGGATGAAGCTCCCGCAAATAAAGATGGAACTTTTAATTGGGTATGTTCAACTTGTGGTGCAATTTTTGTTCAGGAAGAAGAACCTGAGTATTGTCCACTATGTTTAAAAGAAGAAGTTTTTTTCTATAAAAAATAAATCTATAAAGGAAATATAAGTAGTAAAGGAGAAATTTAGATGAAATTTCAAGAAATTAAAAACAATGTTTTTTATTGCGGTCTAAATGATTGTGATAGAAGAATTTTTGACGAGTTGATACCACTTGAACATGGAACAAGTTATAATTCATATCTTGTAAAAGGAAGTGAAAAGACTGCAATAATTGATACTATGTATCCGCCAAAAACATCAGAATATGTTAAACGTTTGGACGAAAACCGTATTGGAAAAGTTGATTATATTATTGCAAATCACGGAGAACAAGATCACTCAGGTTCAATACCAAGATTGTTGGAAAAATATCCTAATGCAGTTGTTATTACAAATGCAAAATGTGCAGAAAATATAAAAGAAATGCTTCATGTTCCGGCAGAAAAAATTCGTGTAATTGCTGATAAAGAAGAAATTTCTTTAGGAGACAAAACATTAAGATTTATTTTAGCTCCCGGAGTTCATTGGCCTGATACAATGTTTACATACATTGTAGAAGACAACTTACTTTGTACTTGTGACTTTTTAGGTGCACACTATACATTTAATGATGTGTTTGCACCAGAAGATGAAGTTTTATATAACAGTGCAAAACGTTATTATGCTGAAATTATGATGCCATTCCGCACTATGTGCAAAAAATATACAAAAATGATTAAGGAAGAAATCAAGCCTGAAATGATTTTACCAAGTCATGGACCTGTATATAAAAATCCTTCATTTATTCTTGATGCTTATGAAGATTGGTCTGCAGATGAGTGCAAAAATCTTGTCTTACTTCCATATGTATCAATGTATGGCAGTACAGAAGAAATGATTGATTATCTAGTAAAAGGATTGGAAGCTAAAGGAATTCATACAATGAAATTTGATATCGTAGATGGAGACCTTGGAGATTTAGCTATGGGACTTGTAGATGCTTCTACTATTGTATTAGGAAGCTCTATGGTTCTAGCCGGCCCTCATCCTATGGCTGCAAATATTGCATATTTAGCTGGTGTATTGAGACCAAAAGCAAAATTTGCTACATTTGTAGGTTCTTATGGATGGGGTGGAAATCTTTTCGGAAAACTTGGAGAAATGCTTGCAGGTCTTAAATTGGATGTAATTGAACCTGTATTAGTAAAAGGAAAACCAAGAGAAGAAGATTTTGCAAAACTAGATGCCATGATTGAAGCTATCTATGAAAAAAATAAAAGTGCAGCAATTGTATAGAATATGCTGATTTTATAAGTAAAAAAAGCTCTGAATAATTTCAGAGCTTTTTTGTTACTAATCAATTATACTTACAATGCCTGTAGAATGATCAAAGTGACAATTTATCAAGGCTGTTTGACCAGTTTCTACAGCATTTCTGATAATTTCAGATTTCTGTTTTAAAACTTTTTCGACAAGATGAGTGTGTTTTTTTGCTACTGTATTTGAGTCTGCTTTTTCTGTCTCGCCTTCAAATACTGGATATACACAATTCATTAGTGATTTAAAGTATTTAGGTTCATCAGGATATCCTTCATTTGCGTATTTCATAACTCCACAATCATCGTGCCCGAGAAGAATTACAACTGGAACTTTAAGACATTTTACCGCATATTCAACACTTTCAATAATATTTGGACCTGTAGTCATTCCTGCAACTCTAACTACAAAAATTTCACCTATTCCACAGTCAAAAATAATTTCAGGTACTACTCTTGAATCTGAGCATGTGAGTACACAAGCGTAAGGCTCTTGATGGAATGCGTATTTCCTTAAAGTTTCAGGACAAATATTTTTTAGGGTTGGCTGTCCGTTTACAAAATTTTGATTACCTTTTAATAGTTTTTCAAGCTCTTTTTTAGCTTCTTCTGAAATGTTTTCAGGAATATTAAATAAATTTTTCATAAGGGAAATTCTACACTATTTTTTTAAGAATTGCAACTAGCTTATGTATTTTTTTTATTTATTAATGTATAATTCAAGGGGATAAGTTTAGGGAGAATTTTTGAGTATGCAAAAAGTTTTTGATTATATAAAATCCCATATTGAAATTTTTACTATTTTGGGACTTTGTTTGATATGTTATTTTATATTTTTTCATAATATTGGGAATTATGCACTTATGGACGTGGATGAAACTCGTTATGTAGCTATGTCACGTGATATGTTCCATTCTAAAGATTTTCTTACTTTATATTTAAATGGAGATTATTTCTTTGAAAAACCGCCTCTATATTTTTGGGGAGAGTGTATTTCTTTTGCAATTTTTGGAAAAGTAAATGAGTTTACAGCACGTTTCCCTGTTGCACTGTACGGATTTTTGTCTACTTTACTTGTTTATTTTACTGGAAGAAAAGTTGTTTCAAGAAAGTTTGGGCTAATTTCAGCTTTGATATTAGCGACAAGTTTGGAATTTATAATTCTTGCAAAATTTGCAATTTTGGATATTGTGGTATCCACTTGTGTTGGTTTTTCTGTAATGTTTGGATTTTTAACTCAATTTGTGGCTGAAAATAATAAAAAATATTTTTGGTGGTTATTTTATATTTTTTCAGGTTTAGCAGTTATGGCTAAAGGAATTCCTGGATTTGTTGTGCCATTTGGGACAATGTTTTTTGTGAGTATTATTAATAAAAGATTTAAAGAGATATTTAGACCTCAATATTTTATAGTTGGTTTTATTTTGTTCTTTTTGATTGTTCTTCCTTGGCATTTAATTATGTTTAAAATCCATGATCCTCTATTTTTTAGAGAATATATAATAAAGCACCATTTAGAAAGATTTATTAATTCTAATGAAATAGGAAGAAAACAACCGTTTTATTTTTACTTTTTGACTTTTTTATGGGGATTT
>CASECH010000132.1 GCA_949286405.1 uncultured bacterium | reverse complement strand
TATAAAAACCAAGGTATCTGGGTAATGAAAAACAGAAAACCTCACAGAGTTGATATTAAAACCGGAGCTAGTGATGACTCAAACACAGAAGTAATATCAAAAGATCTTGCTGAAGGCATGAAAATCATAACCGGAATCAAAGGTAAAAATAAAAATAATAAACGTTCTCAAACAAGAACACCAAGAATGTTCTAAAAACAAGAAAGATAAAAATGGCACTTATTGAAGTAAAAAATGCAATAAAAAGATATCAAACCGGAGATGAATACTTTAATGCTCTGAATAACGTTTCTCTATCCATTGAAGAAGGAGAGTTCGTTGCTATTATGGGAGCATCAGGATCTGGGAAATCAACTTTTATGAATATGCTTGGCTGCCTTGATAAACCTAATTCAGGGAGCTATCTTCTTGATGGAATAGATGTACTATCTCTGAACACTGATGAATTATCAGATATCCGAAACATCAAAATGGGATTTGTATTCCAAGGTTTCAACCTTATATCAAGAACCTCAGCAGTTGAAAATGTAGAGCTACCAATGATATATAAAGGAATTCCTGAATCAGAAAGATACGATCGAGCAATGAAAGCGTTAAAAATAGTAGGACTTGAAGGTCGCTCAACCCACATGCCAAACCAAATGTCAGGAGGTCAACAACAAAGAGTTGCTATCGCACGTGCAATAATTAACGATCCACCTCTTATCCTTGCAGACGAACCGACAGGAAATCTTGATACAAAAACAAGTATCGAAGTTATGGAATTTTTTGTAAATCTTAATAAAGAAATGGGTAAAACTATTGTACTAGTTACTCATGAACCTGATATAGCACAATATTGTAAAAGAGTTGTTAAATTCAAGGATGGCAATATTATTTCTGATGAAATTAATACTCATACAACTATCCCATACTAAAAAAAGGAAAAATTATGATAGATTTTAAATCAACATTAAAAATGGCTGTTGTATCATTAAAAGTTAATAAGATGCGTTCAATACTAACAAGTCTTGGTATCATCATAGGGGTTAGTGCTGTAATCATTATGCTTGCAGTGGGGACAGGAGCTAGCGTAAAAATTGCTAAAGATATGGAATCTATGGGAAGTAACTTGCTTATGATTCGTTCAGGTTCTGTAACCTCAGGTGGTGTAAGAATGGGATCAGGAACACGTCCTACACTAACTCTTAAAGATGCTGAAGCAATAAACAAATTAGCACGCGGAATACTTGCAGTAGCTCCATACTCTTCTGAAGCACAACAAATAACATACGGAAACCAAAACTGGGCGACATCAGTTGCAGGAACAACTCAATCATATCTTTACATAAGAAACTATGACATAGCTGAAGGACGCAACTTTATTCCTGAAGATATAAAAAATAATACAAAAGTTGCAATAATCGGAAACACAGTATCAACAGAACTTTTTGGAGATATGGATCCTCTAAATAAAACAATAAGAATAGGAAATGTTCCCTTTAAAGTTATCGGAACCCTTAAAGTAAAAGGACAAAACGGTATGGGACAAGACCAAGATGATTTGGTCTTTATTCCAATTACAACTGCCCAAAAGAAAGTATTTGGTACTGATTTTCCTGGTACTGTAAAAATGATAAATGTACAAGCACAAAATTCAGAAGTTATTTCGCAAACAGAGGAAGATATTAATGAAATACTAAGAGACAGACATAATATCGGAAAAAACCAAGAAGATGATTTTACTGTAAGGAACCTAGCAGAAATGCAAGAAACTATAAAATCGTCCGCAAGAACTATGTCAATACTTCTAGGAGCAATTGCCTCTGTATCATTGCTTGTTGGAGGAATTGGCATTATGAATATTATGCTTGTATCAGTAACAGAAAGAACTAAAGAAATCGGTATAAGAATGGCGATAGGTGCAAAACCTCGCGATATAAGAATTCAATTCCTGATAGAGTCTTTCCTTCTTTCAATTATCGGAGGACTTATCGGTGTATTTATAGGAGTCACAGCATCAAAAGCAATTCAAATTTTTAGCGATATGTCTATTGTTATTTCTAGTTTTTCAATACTTCTTTCTCTTGGTTTTTCAGGATTTATAGGGGTACTGTTCGGATACTATCCTGCTTACAAAGCCTCTTTACTCAATCCAATTGATGCTTTAAGATATGAATAATCTTAAATTATAGATTTTCTAAAGCAGCAATTTTCATATCCTTAAAATCAGGAGTTTTGCCGAACCATATTTCTTGTGCAGCAACAGCTTGATAAATGAACATGTCAAGACCTGTAATAAATCTCAAACCTAGTTTTTCTGCTTCTTTGATTAATACAGTTTTTTTCGGATTATAAATTACATCGTACACAACAGCATTTTTATCCAAAGTTTCCAATGCATATCTTTCGACAGGCATCATATCTCCCGCTTTTCCAAGCATGCCTATAGGAGTTGTATTTACAAGCATTGCATACTCTGATAAATTTCTAATATTCTCTATTTGATAAACATTAAAAGTAACTGATGGAAACTTACGTCTTACATAATTCATCAAATCTATAGAATTTGGAATATTTCTTGTAAAAAATGCTATTTCATCTACTCCACATTCTACTAGGGCAACACAAGCTGCATGAGCTGCTCCACCAGTACCCAACACTGCTACCTTTTTGCCTCGTATAATAACATCTTTAGGGATTGCACGTCTAAATCCAATTACATCTGTATTATAAGCTTTTAATGTTCTATCCTTTTCTATAGAAACCGTATTTACTGCTCTAGCTAGGTCTGCATATTTATCAACTTCATTCACAAATAAAGAAATAGGTAATTTTAAAGGGATAGTTACATTAAAACCTTTATAATTATGACGTTTCAAAAACTTTAATCTATACACCAAATCATCAGGAGGAGTCTCCAAAATTTCATAAGTAGCATCAATACCTAAACTTTTAAAACCTGCAGAATGAATTACTGCAGATAATGAATGTCCTAAAGGATAGCCAATAAGAGCAAATCTATTTTCTCTTGTATCTTGAATTTCTTCTGAAGTAACTGCAGAAGTATTTACATTCAACGAATTGTTATAACTTTGTACAGGCTCCTTTTTTTCTTCTTCAATACGAGAAGGTCCAAATATAAATGAAGGAACATCAGTTTTTACTGTCTCAGGTTGCATATTCGAATATGGGGCATATCTATCAGATTCTTGAGGTTGTACATATGATGTTTCTTGCACAACAGAATTTTGAGCATCAATCTGCTCTTGTATAGTACGCTGAATATACTGTGGCTGTTGAGCATTTAAGGAGGCTATATTGCTCTGCATATAATTAGAAGTCACTGTCTGAGCTGATGATGAATAATTATTCAATGTTGTTGGTTTCTCAGAAGAAATATTTTGCTCTTGTAAAATCGCATCAGTTGAAGCAACACTAGATGTTTCTACAGCAGAAGTCGTGGATGAAACTAACGGCGTAGTCCCTTGAGCTTTTAGTTCTTCTACTGAAATACCTAATTTTTTAGCCTTTTTTGCCAAGTAACGTTCATATAATTCAGGATTCATTTTGCACCTTCTAATAAATTTTCTTAATTATGCCTCTTGATTTTCTTCTACAAGTTCTTTTTTATAACCGCATTTAATATTTGAACAAGCAATAACTGTTCCTTTTTTAAGGACTTTTTTAACCAATAAAGACTTGCATTCTGGGCATTCCTCACCTGTAGGCTCGTTCCATAATGTAAAGTCGCAATCAGGATACTTATCACAGCCATAAAATACAGTACCGCGTTTTGATTTTCTCTCAACAATCATGCCTTTACCACATTTTGGACATTTTACACCTGTTGATTTTCGATAAGGTTTTCTATGTTTACAATCCGCATTAGTACATTCCATATATTTACCATATGGACCTGTTTTAAATATCATATCAGAGCCACATTTTTCACATTTTTCTTCGCAGACTTCCGGTTCTGTTGATTTTTCCTCATCTGTTTCTTCAGATAGTGCGTTTAAAGACATCATCGTCTTACAGTCTGGGTATCCAGAACAACCAAGGAATTGTGTTCCAAATTTACTTGTTCTTAACACCATTGGCTTTCCGCAATTTGGGCATTTTATTTTACTTTCAATTTTTACACGCTCACCATTTTGCAAAGCTTTATTAACTTCTTCAATAAATGGAGTGTAAAAATCTTTCAAAACTTTATTCCATACAGCTTTTTTCTCTGCTATCTTATCTAGTTTTGTTTCCATGCCTGCAGTAAATTTATAATCCATAATATCTGCAAACTGTGCGACTAACTGCTTTGACACCGTACGCCCAAGCAAAGTCGGATGAAGAGCTTTATCTTTTTTCTCAACATACTTTCTCGTTTGGATTACAGTAATAATAGTTGCATAAGTTGAAGGACGTCCAATACCGTGTTCTTCTAATGCTTTTACTAAAGACGCTTCATTATAACGAGGAGGAGGTTGAGTAAAGTGTTGCTTTGGATTGACTTTTTTACAGTTAACCTTATCTCCTTTTTCTAAATCAGGAATTTTAGATTCTGCTTCTTGTTGCTCCTCATCAGCATCATTATATAACTTTAAAAACCCATCAAATGTTATCTTACTAGTACCTGCTTTTAGAGTATAATCACCGGCTTTAATTTCTAATGATTTGTTAGCGACCTCAGCATTGGCCATTTGAGAAGACATAAATTTATCCCAAATTAATTTATATAGCTTGTACTGATCGTTATCAAGATATTTTTTAATACTTTCAGGTGTACGTTCAGGATAAGAAGGTCTTATCGCTTCGTGAGCATCTTGAACATTTTGTTTTCCCTTTACATATACATTAGGAGTTTCAGGATAATATTTTTCTCCATAATTGGCTAAAATATAATCTTTCGCCATTGCTTGTGCATCATCAGAAACCCTCACGCTATCAGTTCTCATGTACGTAATCAAACCAACAGGAGTACCGTCAATTTCCATACCTTCATATAACTTTTGTGCAACCTGCATGGTTTTTTGGACGCCAAACCCAAGTTTTGAACTTGCAGCTCTTTGTAGTGTAGATGTGATAAAAGGAGCTGTTGGCTTACGTTTCATTGTCTTTTTAGTAACTTTAGAGACTTCAAATTCTCTTGAAGAATCTTGCAAATAGTTGACTATGTTTTGAGCTTCTTCTTGATTTTTTACAGTTTTTTCAATAGCTGTGTCTTTTATCTTGGACAATTCTGCTTCGAATATTTTACCATCTTTTTCTAGTTCAGCATGGATTGACCAATATTCTTGAGGGATAAATTTTTCGATTTCTTCTTCCCTCTCACAAATCATACGCAATGCTACAGATTGAACTCTACCTGCTGATAGATTTCTATTACCTATCTGCTTCCACAATACAGGACTCAATTTATAACCTACCAGTTTATCAAGAATTTGTCTTGTCTGTTGAGCTTGTACCATATCCATATCAATAGTTCGCGGATTTTCAACAGAATGTTTAACCGCTTTTGGAGTAATTTCGTTAAAAACAATTCGTGAAATCTTATCATCAGGAACTTTCAAAATTTGGCGAACATGCCAAGCTATAGCTTCTCCTTCTCTATCAGGGTCGGATGCAAGATATATTCTGTCAACTTTTTTTGCTAAATCATTCAATTTTTTTACGACAGCTTGCTTGCCTGGAATAACCTCAAACTTTGGTTCAAAGTTATTATTTATATCAAAGCCTAAGTTCTCTGTTGAGGGATCTTTGGTCGGTAAATTTCTTACATGACCAAAACTCGCTTCTATTTGGTAGCTATCTCCTAAAATTTTTCGTATTGTTTTAGATTTAGCAGGAGACTCTACTATCACTAATGATTTTTCTTTTTTATTCTTCTTTTCAGCTGTTTTCTCTTCTGTTTTCGCCATTTATACTACTCTCTTGTATCTATCCCCGTCGACTTGTTTAATTATGCCTTTAAGCTCCATTGTTGTCAAGTACATCAACAAATTATCAATATTTAACTTGGTAAGGACTAACAACTCATCGACATTTTTTTCTTCTATCTCTAATGTCTGATAAATAAGTTTCTCTTCATTTGTCATTTCAGATTGTGAAAAAAGTGATTTTTGTTCTGTTTTCACTTCCCAATTTAAAGCTTCTAGAATATCAGCTGCACAAGTCACCAAAGTCGCACCATTTTTCAACAACTTGTATATTCCTTGAGTATTAGGATTAGTAATCATTCCCGGGATACACATTAGCTCTCTACCTTGTTCTAGTGTTAGATTTGCAGTAATCAGAGCTCCGCTTTTTAAAGACGCTTCTGCGACTAAAGTACCGTATGAAAGCCCTGAAACAATTCTATTTCTTTGAGGGAAACGAAATTTTAAAGGTTCAAAAGTCGGATAGTATTCAGTAACTACAGCTCCATAATGATTTTCAATTTTTTCATACAAATTTTTGTTTGACACAGGATAAATATGGTCAAACCCACTTGCAATTACTCCTATTGTTTTTAAGTTGCCCTCAATTGCAGAAATATGAGCTACTGTATCCAAGCCTGATGCTAGTCCTGATACAATACAAACATCTGTATTTTCTAATTCAGAAATAATCTTAGACAATGCTTCTTTTGCATAAGAAGAGGCTTTTCTTGAGCCGACTACTGCAAGAGTTCTATCTAAATTACAAGAAAACAAATCTCCTTTGTAATACAAAACAATAGGAGGATTTGAAATTTGACGAAGCATATAGGGATAATTTTCATCTTCAAAAGTAAGAAAATTTATTCCTCTACTAAGCACTCCATTAACAACCTTTTTTATGTCAACTTTATCACGTGCTTTTATAAAATTTTCAGCTTTCTTTACGCTTAACCCTTCTATTTGAGACAAATCTTTCAAATCTGAATTAAACGCAACCTCTATATCTCCAAAATAATTATACAACCTCTGTACGAAAGAACTGTCTAACTGCTCTATCGAAGAAAAGGCTATCCAATAATCTTGTTTACTCATTAGCTTTTTTCTTTATTCGTTCTATCAATTCTTTAATCTTATTTTTTTCTTCTTGAGGAATATCCATTTCTATATAATCCTCAAAATACTCTATAGCGTCTTCATAATCTTCTCTTGCTAAAAATAAGATCGCAGCTTTTTTATATGCAGGATGAAAATTTTGATTTCTTGCAATTGTCTTTAAAAAATTTGATAAAGCTTTATCAATTTCATTATTAGCTTCATACGCCTGACCTAGATAATAATAAATCAAAGGATTTTCATCTTTAAATTCTAGTACATTCTCAAAATTTTCTATTGCACATTGATAATTTCCAAGTTCAAAATGAACTTTCCCTAAATCATAATATGCATCATAATTTTCAGGTTGTTTTTCCAAAACATATTCCAGCTCATCAATAGCTAAATCAAGTCTTGCATCTTCCATATAAAAGCGAGCCAGATAATGTCTTAATACAAGATTATCGGGAATTTCAAAAATTCCTTGAGATAGCAATTGAATACCACTATCCATATCTTTTTTTCTATAATATACATCAGAAAGATTTATATATACCTGAGGCAATTTTGGATTTAATTCTTGTGCTTTTAGATAATATTTCTCAGCCTTTTCCATATCTCCAAGCTGAGCGTAGCATAATGCAATGTTATTATGGATTTCAGCACTATCTTTTTCCGTTTCCAACACAGAACTAAATGTATCAATTGCTTTTTGATAGTCGCCTTTTTGGTAGTATTCTAAAGCCTTATCAACTTTCTCACTCATTTATAATCCCTCTTTTACAATTATTTTTTATTACTATAGCCCTAAACTCATATCTGAATCATCGCTATCACCTGAACCGATATTTTTTATAACAGTTCTTGTATTGCCTTCGGCATGGAAATCCTTAGGTTTTAACGTCATTTTTATTCTATCAGCATAAATAGTTCTTACACCTTGCGTAATACTGGAACGTCCATTAAAATATATATCATTCGGTTTTCCTGCACTATTCGGATATACAGTCATTTTAGGCCCTACTGCATAATAATCGTCAAACCAAACTCTGCAATTGCCTGAAGCAGTAAAAATGTTCTTATCCTGCATATATTCTTGACGATGAGATTTTAGAACTAATTTTTTACCGTTTTCCATTATAGCATTTGAAGTTGTATTACCGGTAGCTACAAGCATTTTTGTAGTTGCATTGTAATCAAAACGATCTGCAAATGATTCATTATTATCCTGCTTGATACGAGCATTACCTATCAATTCAATATTTTTTAAATCACCATTTTTATCTGTCTTAATTTTTGCTTTATCTGAAAATGTTTCAAGTTCTTTATAAGTTATCGCAACTTTACCGGTAGCGGTCATTAAACCTGTTTTTGTGTCGTATTCCTGAACATCAGAGTTTATGACCGCGATAGGTACTTTCCCATCAAAAACTGTTGATTGTGTATCACCTTCTGCACGTACAACTTTTGTAATTAATGACAATTTCAAAATATTTGCCTTTACTTCGCGTTTTTTATTCTTTTTAATCTCAAATGCATAAGGCTTATCATAAAATGTAGCAGTATCAAGCTTTTGATTTTCATCCATTGAAACATCTGCTCTATCTCCTACAACTCTCATATCGCCTACTGAGACATTAACATCGCCTTCAAATCTCAATTTATTTTCAGCTTCATTATAACTTTGAGTCTTTGACTCAATAATCAAATCCTCTGCTTGAACGACCAAACATCCTGCTAATAATATAACTGCTAAAGATATAAGTACCTTTTTCATTTTATCTCCCTAAATTTATCAAACTATCTTTTTTTGATGTATTTTTATTATCTTCTGAATATATTTTGGATACCGCATTTCCGATAATTCGGAACTCTTCATAATTCGGACTAATTTCGACTTGTTTTGCTGTCGCAAGAAACTGCTTATTACGAGAAATTCTAATGTTCCCTCTTGCAATAATAGGCTTATCATTTCCTGACCATTCAAGTCTGTTTGTCCTCAAAGTTGTTCCATCTTTTATTGCAACAAAAGTATTATCATAAAGAATAATTTGTCTTTTTCGCTCATTATATGTTCCACTAGAGGATTCAAAACTCATAGAGACTTCATTTTTATCATCGTAGAAATTTCCAACGACATTATTTAGCATTGCAACACCATTTTTACTGTCGTAGCGACCTGTTTCACCATAAATTTCCCAGTATTTTTTTTCATCTTTAGTTTCAGTAAGAATTATGCCACTTATCAATGCTTCTTGTCTGTCTTTATCGGTAGAAAGCTGTGCCCTGTTAAAGTTATGAGTTATTATACCGGCAGAAATGAATGCCCACAAAAGCAAACCTACAATTGCAGCAAACATTCCAATATAAGCTTTTTGTTTCCTCGTGAGTTTTCTTAAGTCCATATACAAAATGTTAACACGAAAATATTATTAAAACTATAACTTTAACTTATATGAACTAAGCAAAAATTTAGTCCCATATCCAACCATTAACCTCATTTTTATCACTGTTTAAAAGAATTGTTCTTGGTAAACGGCCACCTTTTTGAGCTATAGATGCATATTCATCTGTCAGTCTTATTTTACCATTATTCAAACTTAATACAAGATAAAAAACATCATAGCCCCACTTATTCGGACCTTTTTTACCGTTTATATCTACTACAAACATAACAGGGTAATAACTAGTTCCACCCTCCCTAAACATCACCACAGCTCCATCAGCTAATGTAAATGCCGAAAATGACTTATAGTAATCATAGTGTACACTTTTATTAACAGTTATTCCTCCTTCTGCTAATACATCATCTAGTTCAGGATATTCAAAATCATTTGTTATAGGACGAAGTTTTAAGTGATTAATCATTCCTTGTTTTATCACTTGACAATCAGAATTTGCAGAAGAATAGCATTGATTGTTAGGGTCAGACTCCGTAGGACAAGTGATTTTTGTTAAATAACAATCATGAAGCCCTTCTTGCAGCTGTATAAAATCTAATGTATTATTCAAAACAGAATATTGTTTTTTAAATGCAGTTTCAAATACTCTCATTTGATATTTTGAAATTAATGATGGCATAGTAAAAGCAGCAACTATACCGATTACACCTAAAGTTATCAATACTTCTGCTAAGGTAAATCCTAATTTGATTTTTCTTTTATGATATTTCATATCACTATTATAACATATTTTTTCTCTATTACAATGGGGTATTAAATTTATCTCAGCGGCTAAATATTCGCCCCCCCCCCGAGATTTACATAACTACATAATTCTTCAAGAGAATTACAAAATTTATCATATTTTTGCAGCTGTCGTGCGTTAAAAATTTTCATATCCCAACTCCTCATTTAAAATCTTACATACATATTTTATCAAATTTTAGATATATTTGCAATAAATAACTTAATATTTTAAACAAATCAGTCAATTTTGTTTTATAATTGAACAAAATAGATTATACAGGGATATAGGAAAGGGGAAATTATGGCTCTAAGATATGATGCCGGTGAAGTTATTACGGCTATGGTAACACCTTTTAACGAGAAAAGAGAAATAGACTATTCCAAAGCAGAAGAATTGACTAAATATTTGATATCTCATGGTAGTGATGCCGTACTAGTCGGAGGAACAACCGGAGAAGGACCAACTCTTACACATGAAGAAGATTTGGAATTACTTAGCACAGTGAGACGTGCAGCAGAAAACAAAGCTAAAGTTATTATGAATGCCGGTTCTAATTGCACTGCTACAGCTATCAGAACTGCTAAATTAGCAGAAAAAGAAGATGTTGACGCTCTACTTTCTGTTGTGCCATATTACAACAAGCCAAATCAAAAAGGAATGATTGAACATTTTTCTGCAATTGCAGAAAGTACACATCTTCCAATAATTTTATACAATATTCCAGGCCGCACAGGTGTGAATATGAAACCTGAAACTGTAGCAGAACTTGCTAATAAATATGAAAATATTGTTGCAATAAAACAAAGTTATCCAGATATGGATGCAGTGACTGAAATGAAGTTACTATGTCCTGCGGATTTTTCTGTATACTCAGGAGATGATAGTCTAACACTTCCAATGTTAGCTCTTGGTGCTAGAGGAGTTGTTTCTGTCGCATCACATATTTTCGGTTCAGAAATAAAATCTATGATTAGAAACTACAAAACAGGTGAATTCTTAGCTGCATTAAATATGCACAAAAAACTATATCCGTCATTTAGAAAATTCTTTATGGCACCTAACCCTATACCTGTTAAAGCAGTTCTTGCTCACAAGGGAATAATAGAAGAATATGTAAGAAGACCTTTAGTAGAGCTGACAGAAGAAGAAAAAACGGATCTATTCAATACAATAGATAGTTTTTACGATTTATAGCCAATACAGGCTATAAATTAATTTTATATTTATGAATAAAATTATAATAAGTTCTGAAAAATAAAAATTTTAATATTGATAAAGAGGTAAAAGAAGTGAAAAACAAAATTTTAATGTTCTGGTTTATCGTTGCGATAGTAATAGTATCCGCTATAATTATCGTAGTTAAACCGACAAAATTAGGCTTAGACCTTGTAGGAGGTTCCAGATTAGTTTTGGAAGCTCAAACTACAAAAGAAATTGCAAAAATTACTCCTGAAGTAATGGGAAGATTACAATTTGCGATTGAACAACGTGTAAATAAACTAGGTGTTGCAGAAACAGTAGTTCAACAAACCGGTGAAAAAAGACTTATCATCGAAATCCCTAGTGTTACAGATTTAAAAGAAGCAAAATCTTTTATTGGAGAAACTGCTCAATTAGAATTTAAAAAAGAAGGAAAAGCTGCTGACGGTTCTCCTATCTGGGTAGAGACCGGATTGACAGGAAAAGATTTATCAAAATCTATATTATCAACAGACCAAACCGGTCAATGGGTAGTATCATTGGAATTTAACTCTGAGGGTGCTAAAAAGTTCGCAGACCTTACAAAGGCTTTAGTAGGACAACAAATGGCTATATTCTTTGATGGAGAGTTACAATCAGCTCCTGTAATAAGAGAAGCAATTTATGGTGGTAAAGCACAAATTTCAGGTGGTGACAGTGGATTTGCATATGAAGAAGCAGAAAGAATGGTAAACCTTTTGAATGCCGGAGCTCTTCCTGTACCTGCTGAAATCGTTGAAGAAAATACAGTGGGGCCGACACTTGGAGCTGATAGTATTGCAAAATCAACTAAAGCAGGTATTATTGGGTTATCTGCAGTTATGATATTTATGATAATTTTCTATCATGTTCCAGGTTTGATTGCAGACATTGCACTTATTATTTATAGTTTAATCTTGTTTGCACTATTCAAGACAATACCTGTAACATTAACTCTTGCAGGTATCGCAGGTTTCATTCTTTCAATAGGTATGGCAGTTGATGCTAATATTCTTATTTTTGAAAGAACAAAAGAAGAATTGAGAGCGGGAAGAAATCTTTTCACTGCTATTAATTCAGGTTTTGACAGAGCATTCACAAGTATTTTTGACTCTAATATGACTACAATTATTACTTGTACAATACTTTATCTTTTAGGTACAAGTATTGTTAAAGGATTTGCTCTTACTCTTGCAATTGGTGTAATTGTTTCTATGTTTACAGCTATTACTGTTACGAAAAACTTTATGCATTTGATTTTCGGAACGGGCGAACTTAAACATCCTGCACTTTTCGGCTTGAGAAAAGATGAAATAGGACAAAGTTATGAAGCAAAAGAAACAAAACGTGAAAAAGCTCGTTTTGGAATTCTTGACTAATTGTAATATATACAGAAAGGTTATAAAAATGATAGAAACAGGTAGAAAACATACAGTTCATGTCGTAAAATACCGTTGGGTATGGATGTTGCTAAGTGCAATTCTACTGATTCCTGGTATAATTGCGATGATATATTCATCAGTTACTTACGCTAATCATGCACCACTTAAAGTTGGTATAGACTACACTGGTGGTACAATTTTACAATATGGACTTGAACAAAAAATATCCAACAAAGATTTGACAACTACTCGTAATGATTTAGAAAAAATAGGAATTGAAAATCCATATCTTCAAATTTTGAACGTTAATACAGAACAACAAGACAAAACTAAATCTCATATTCAATCAATAATTTCTATAAGAACAAAATTTATAGAAAAAGATGCTGATACAGCAAATCAGATTACAAAAGTATTAAAAGATGAATATTCTAACCCTGAATTAATCTCAGTAAGTTCTGTGGGACCAACTTTAGGTAAAGAATTATTCAAAAACTCTTTAATCGCTGTAACTTTAGCAGTACTTGCAATCGTTGCATATCTATCAATAAGATTCCGATTTGACTATGCATTAGCTGCTATTCTTGGATTGATACATGATGTTATATTTGTAGTTGGGATGTTCTCATTATTGGGATTATTCTATAATGTACAAATTGACGGATTATTCATTACTGCAGTACTTACAGTAATTGGATTCTCTGTACACGATACAATCGTTGTATTTGATAGAATTAGAGAAAATCTAAGATATTATTCTAAGAAAATGACCTTTGGAGAAATTGTTGATGCTTCTGTAAATCAAACACTTACTAGAAGTATAAATACTTCATTGACAACTTTGATTACATTACTTGCATTGTATTTCTTCGGTGGAGTAACTACAAGAGATTTTGTCCTTGCAATGATATTAGGTATTGCAATTGGAACATACTCTAGTATATTCTTCTGTAGTATGCTTGTTGATTTTTGGAATGACAAAAAATCATTACAAACTACGTAAGAATTAATAAAAAACCAAATAGCAAAAAATACCTCTTATAAGAGGTATTTTTTTATTAAATTTAAATTTTTATTTTATTTTTGATAGATTTTTTATACTATCTCTCACCATTTGAGCACCTTTTGCGTAATTAGTTTTTGCAATACTATCAATATATAAAGAATCTCTCATTAGCTGAACTTCTTTTTTCCAAAGTTCAGAATTATTAACGACTTTCCCTGCATTTATACTCTCAACTATTCTTTTATATCTTTTTGCATCTTTTGATTTAACTTCAGTAGAAGCATTTTCCACAAATTCCATATCAGCTTTAATTGTACTTTTTAAATTGCTAAAAGCACAATATCCCACGACTGCAAACATAGCCCCACCCAAAAATTTTTCAAAAGTTTTATTAATTTTCATAAAAATTTCCTTTCAAAACAGATTTAATGGCTTCAATCATGCCTGTAGGCTTTGCTATATTTTTACCTGCAATATCAAAAGCGGTACCATGTCCTGGAGAAGTCCTTATTATATCAAGCCCTATTGTCATATTAACAGTTTTGTCTCCAGCAACTGTCTTAATTGGTATAAGCCCTTGATCATGATAATTCGCAATGTAGCAATCATAGTCATCTTTAGTGTTATTTTGATAAGCCTTACCTGCTTTAACAAACAAAGTATCTGCAGGTAATGGTCTTGTAATATTTATACCTACATTCACCAACTCTTCAACAGCCGGATTTAAAATATCAATTTCCTCACTACCCAATATGCCATCTTCTCCAGAGTGGGGGTTAAATCCACATAATGCAAACTTTGGATTTTTTATCTTTAATGAAGTTTTAAAAAACTTATCAAGATTTTTTATTTTTTCAACGACACACTCTTTGGTTAAATTAATATCTTTTAGAGCACAATGACGAGTGAGAAGAAGAACTCTAAAATCACCTGCAACGAATAGCATTTCAGCTAACTGATTATCTTTTGCTAGATATTTTTGGAGTATTTCAGTTTGCCCGTTAAAATTATGACCAGCTAAATATAAAGCATTTTTTGCAACCGGAGCTGTCACAATAGCTTTTACACCAATTTCACAAGCAAGTTTTACAGATTGGAACGAAAACTCCCCACAAGCAGCAGAAAGCTCTCCTGGACGAATATCTTCGTCAAAAGGTACTTCAAAAATTTCATAGTCCTTATCTAATTCACCATAGAAATCTAAAATCTTTTTATTTCCCACAATCAAAACTTTATCTTTCGGTAAATTTAAAGATTTAAGAGCTTTTATAGTAATTTCAGGGCCTATTCCATTGGGGTCACCTATTGTTATAGCAATTTTTTCTTTATAATTATTCATTTTGTCCACTGCAATCATGGTTATCAAAATACCTCAAAATATCTATTAAAGTATTTACTCCACCAAGATTTCCTGATTTTGTAACAATCCACTGAGCATTATGATCCATACTCAATGCTATCGCAGGAGCAACTTCATCAATAAGTTGTAATTGATCAGCACCTATTGATTTACAACATTTACAAGATGTCTCTCCTCCTAAAGTTATTAAAATAACTTCTTTATGAGATACGACCCGTCTTGTAAGCTCTGCTAAAAAGTCTGTAATTTTCATCGCTAGTGAAGATTTTGTTAATTCCGCATTTAAAGAATCTTCTGAAAAGCCATCAAAATTATTAATTAAATGAGAAGTATGTACTACAACAATATTGTCACTACCTAAGTTTGATACAATTCTATTAACAAGGTCATCAGATACTCCATTTAGTACCGTATTCAAATCTAAACTTATAAATAGAGCATTATCATAATCATCACACTGTTCCAACTTTTCTATTTGATTTGCAGTAATCTGAGTTGCACTACCTGAAACTATGAATTTAGGCAACTTTGGAAAAGTTTTGTTAATATGTTGCGTATCCAAATCCGCAAACCACAAATCAGCCAAAGCATTTGCAAAAGCAGCTGTACCTGAAGGTAAAATTTTGTAATCAGATTTTTTTATCGCAAGAGCTAATTGTTCTATATCAACAGTTGACACTGCATCTGCAACAATGAGTTTCTTACCACTTGCAATAAGTTCATTGATTCTTTGTAAAATAGGCCCAGCTCCCTTCATAACAGTCTTTAATTCTAAAGAAGCTATCAAATCTTGATATTCAGGCAAAATCTGACTTTTCAAAAGTGTTGGGATATGAGATTCTCTAATAGGTGAATGAGGATCTCTAGCCATTTCAGTTCTTTCTACTGGAATACCTCTCAATAGATGATAGCCTCCTACTGTAACTCTTCCCTCAGCAGGGAAAGCCGGACATACTATAGCAGCATCCCATTCCAAAGTTGATAGCATAGCTAGGACTTCTACGGCAATATTGCCTCTTATAGTAGAATCTATTTTTTTATAAAAATAATCAGGGTTCAATTTCTCAACCATCATTTTAGTAGCATCTACTATCCTATGATAAGCTTCTTCTGGGTCTATATTTCTTGACTCTGTTGAAATAGCCCAAGTCTGAGTATTTTTTATGTTTAAAGGTTCTACAACACTACCCAACAAAATTTGAGTATTAGCACCCTCCAAATGAAACTGCAAAGCAGTGTCATTTGCACCTGTTAAATCATCAGCAATTATACCTGCAATATCTGAATTTATAATCATAATGCTTCTTCTACATCTCTTTTAGAGCCTAATAACCTTATACTATTTGCGATAATAAGGAAATTTTCTCTTTCATTACCTGTAACTTTATCTGTCCATTTGTTTTGAGCAATTCTGCCATCTACAACAACTTGAACACCTTTTTTTACATACTCACCTGCAAATTCAGCCAATTTATCCCATACGTCGATATTAAACCAATCGGCAACTTCTGATTTTGTCTTAGAATCCCATCTGTTTACCGCTATTGAAAAATTTGCTTTGACTTTTCCTGATTCAAAATATCTAATTTCAGCGTCGCGTCCTACTCGACCAACCAAAACTGCTGTATTCATTTATTACCTCTTTTCTTTTTAACTATTTCTTGTATTTTACAACAAAAAAATATTCTCTTAAAAAATTAAGTACAAAGGTGTGAATTTTTGTTAATAATAAGAATTTAAAATATTCTATTGTAATTAATTTATACAAGTGCTAAACTTTTTATGTAGTTAGTTAGGGGGATCCACCCCGGGGGTAATTAGGTTTATTTAAACGTTGTTATTTAAACCGCATTTACCAAACCCAAATAGGGCACGAAAGGATAGAAAATGGAAAAAAATGAATCAACTTTAAGTGTTTTAAGACACTCAACATCACACATCATGGCTCAAGCTGTTCAAAAGTTGTTTCCGTCTGCAAAGTTAGCAATAGGACCAGCTGTAGAAAACGGTTTTTACTACGATTTTGATTTAACCGATGGTCATGCTTTTACCGAAGACGATTTGGTAAAAATCGAAGAGGAAATGAAAAACATCGTAAAACAAAATCTTTCATTCGAAAAATATGTAATCCCTGATGTTGATGCTCAAATTGCAGAATTTAAAGCAGAAGGTGAAATTTACAAAGCAGAGCTTTTAGAAGAACACAGAAACGACAACCCAACTTTGTATATCACGAAAGACAAAGATGGTAATGCTTTGTTCAACGACCTATGTGCAGGTCCACACCTCCCTAATACATCATATATAAAAGCAAATGCATTCAAGCTTCTTAAAGTTGCAGGTGCATACTGGCGTGGAGATGCTAAAAATAAAATGCTTCAAAGAATTTATGCAACAGCATTTTGGACAAAAGAAGACTTAGCAGACTACTTGCATTTTATTGAAGAAGCTGAAAAACGTGACCATAGAAAAATCGGGGCAAAACTTGATTTATTCTCTACAAGAGATGAATTAGGCGGAGGTCTTGTTCTATGGCATCCAAACCTAGCAGTTGTAAGAGAAGAAATTGAAAACTACTGGAGAACAGAACACAGAAAACGTGGGTACGTAATTGTAAATACTCCTCACATTGCAAAATCTAAGTTGTGGGAAATATCAGGACACGCTGATCACTACCGCGAAAATATGTTCTTTATTCAAAAAGATGAAGATTCTGACGAACAATTCATTTTAAAACCTATGAATTGCCCATTCCACATCTTAATTTACCAAGCTAACAGATATTCTTATCGTTCACTACCTTTGAGAATGGCTGAACTTGGAACTGTATACAGAAAAGAAAAATCAGGTGCATTATCAGGATTAACAAGGGTTCAAGGTTTTACTCAAGATGATGCCCATATATTCTGTACTCCTGAGCAATTAGTTGATGAAATTAATGAAATTATTGACTTTGTAGCTGATACAATGGCAATATTCAACATGGATTTTGAAGTAGAACTATCTACTCGTCCTGAAAGCTATGTTGGAGAAATTGAAAACTGGAACAGAGCAGAAGCTGGCTTAAAAGAAGCAATGGATAGACGCGGAATGAAATATGAAATCAATGAAGGAGACGGAGCTTTCTATGGACCAAAAATTGACTTCAAGGTTAAAGATGCTCTAGGCAGAACTTGGCAATGTGCTACTATCCAACTTGATTTTAATCTTCCTGAAAGATTTGATATCAAATACCAAGACAAAGACGGTTCAATGAAAACTCCTGTAATGTTACACAGAGTAATATTCGGTTCTATGGAAAGATTCCACGGAATTTTAATTGAACACTTTGCAGGAGCATTCCCTACTTGGCTTGCACCAACTCAAGTTGCAATTGTTCCTATATCTAATGAAAAACACGCAGATTTTGCAGAAAAAGTATACAAAAAAATGCGTGATGCTGGCATTAGAGTAAAACTTGATGATCGTTCTGAAAGTATGAATTACAAAATCAGAGAAAGCTTACAAGACAAAAAAATCCCTTATGTATGTGTAATCGGAGATAAAGAAATTGAAGCTAATTCTGTTGCAGTTCGTGCTCGTGGAATTGGACAAGTAGGAGTTATTTCTGTAGATGAATTTATCGAAAAAGTAGAAAATGAAATTAAAACTCGCTCTGTAAATTCTTTTGCAAAAAAAGCAGACTAAGAATAAAATAATGATAACTCAAAAAAAAGGAATGACTCCAAAAGTCATTCCTTTTTTACTAGACAAATAACTATATCCCACTTACCAATTAAACAAACATATTTAATTGGTAAATTTATAATACAAACTTAAGAGGAAAAAATGCAAAAACACGTTTTAGGAACATTTATAGCAATATTCGCTTTCATAGCAGGATTTTCAATAAATAATATTGCGATGTCAGTCACGCAACCTGAATATAAAATTGCAATTATCGATGTCGCAAAACTTTTGGCTGACTCAAACGAGGTTAAAGAGTTAAAATTTCAACAAGAACAAAAAATAAAAAATATTGAATCCACAATAAAAAAAGCTAAAATAGAAATTTCTAAAGAAACAAATCCTCAAAAAATTGCAACTTTAGAAGAAAAATACAGAAACGAAATCAATAAACAAAAACTTGCAATGGATACAGAATACAACAATAAATTAATAGAAATAGATCAAAATATTAAAAATTCAGTAATTACAAAAGCTAAAGAATTAAATTATAATATAGTTTTACCGAAAAATACGGTGTTATTTGGGGGAGATGATATAACAGCTCAGGTAGCTCCTGCTGTTAAATAAAAAATAGAGGAAGTGCTAAATACTTCCTCTATTTTGTTGGAATAATATTTATCATAAAAGGTCTCGGATTTCGATAAATGTTATCATCAATCCCTTTATTAAAAATTTTTTTAGTCTCTACTTCCAGCTTATGGTCTTCAAAATCTGATCTAAAGCGAGTTTTAACATCCCAATAACATTGAGGCTTAAATTCATCTAATAACATGTCACAATTTTTTATCTGCTCTTCAAACTCGCTTTTTTTAGTAGCCCAGTAATTAAGTTCTTCTTGTGTTTGTTTTACACTATAAGGCCAATACCATTTTATTTCTTTATATTCAGCATCTTGCCAACCATCCGGACAAAAATGTTTCCACTGAGGACGACTTATATATGAAGTCTCAGCATAAGAAATATTATTTGCTATTAGTATTAGTATTAAAAATAAAAATATATATCTCATCAACTATTCCAACGTAAAATCTAGCATAATTATAAATTACATATAACTACTTATCAAGAATTACTTAAAAAAGTTTAACCAAATATGATATAATAAAAACTATGAATGAGACTTTAAGACAGACACTTAAACTTTTACCATCACTTCCTGGATGCTATCTATACTACAACAAGGAAGGGGAAATCATTTATGTTGGGAAAGCAAAAATTCTCAAAAGAAGAGTTATGAGCTACTTCAACAGAAAACATGATAGTGTAAAAGTTAACGTGCTGGTATCACAAATAGAAAAACTGGAATATATCATCACAAATACTGAAGTAGAAGCACTCATACTAGAAAGTCATCTAATAAAAAAACACAAACCTAAATACAATATTTTACTTAAAGATGATAAAAAATATCCATATTTCCTTATTACAGATGAAGATTTTCCAAGAATTACCATTGTTAGAAAAAAGAACATGAATCCTGAAAAAGGTAAATATTACGGTCCCTACACAGATGTAAGAGCAATGCATGCAACACTAGATTTTCTAAAAAAGATTTTCCCTTTAAAACAATGTAAAACACCAAAATTTAAAAATAGACCATGTCTGTATTACCATATAGGACGCTGTATGGCTCCTTGTCAAAATCTTGTTACAAGCGAAGAATATAAAAATATTGTTAAACAAGCAGAATTATTCTTATCAGGAAAACAATCAGAATTAATGAAACAATTACAAGAACAGATGATGAAATATTCAGAATCTGAACAGTTTGAAAAAGCCGCAAAACTTAGAGATAGCTATCTTGACCTTAAAAAGACTCTTGAAAAACAAAAAGTAGTTTATGAAAATACAAAACTTAATGAAGATATAATTTCTCTACTTTGTGATGATGGAATATTTGCGATTGTAATCCTTATGATTAGAGAAGGACGATTAATCGATAAAAAAGACTTTATTTACGAAGTAGAAGAAGCTGATAAAACAGAATTTTTTGCGACATTTTTCAAAGAATATTACAGTTCACTAACTCTTGGATTTCCTGACAGGATAGTATCAAATGAATTGGAAGCAGTTGGAGAAAAATCTCTTTATGAAGAATGGCTCGAAATTCTTGCTCAAAAGAAAGTGAAGATAAGCTATGGAAAATCTGCACAAGGTAAAGAACTTCAAATGCTAGCAGATAAAAATGCTAAAGTAGTACTTGATAATGCAAAACTAGCTAAAATGTCAAAGATTAGAGATGATTTTAACGAAATAGGTTCATATCTTGCTGAAAAATTACAACTTAATAACTTCCCACATAGAATAGAATGTTATGATATTTCACACATTCAAGGGACTAATACAGTAGCCTCAATGGTAACATTTATAAACGGATTAAGTAAAAAATCAGAATATAAAAAATT
>CASECH010000131.1 GCA_949286405.1 uncultured bacterium | reverse complement strand
TGATGAAGAACATCGTTTTGGAGTACGTCATAAAGAAAAATTAAAACAATTACGTGAAAATATTGATATTATAACAATGTCAGCTACTCCTATTCCAAGAACTTTATATATGTCTTTGTCAGGAATTAAAGATATGTCTGTGATAAATACTCCTCCTAAAAACAGACTCCCTATTAAGACATATGTAGGAGAGTGGAATGAAAATATGGTTAAAAATGCCATTGTGCATGAACTTGATAGGGAAGGTCAGGTTTTTTATCTGTATAATAGAGTTGAAACTATTGATGAATTTAGATTGCAGCTGCAAAGACTTGTCCCAAATGCAAGAATAGCTATCGGACATGGGCAAATGGATGAAAAGACTCTTGAAAAAGTAATAGTTGATTTTGCAAACCAAGAATATGATATCTTACTTGCTACCACTATTATTGAAAATGGTATTGATATTCCTAATGCTAATACAATGATTATTCATAATGCGGATAAATTCGGACTCGCTCAGCTTTATCAATTGCGAGGAAGGGTTGGACGTTCCCAAAGACAGGCATATTGTTATTGTTTCTATACAAAATCAAAAGAAATTACATCTGATGCCGTACAAAGGTTAAAAGCAATAAAAGAATTTACGACTTTAGGTAGTGGATATCAAATTGCTATGAGAGATGTAGAGATAAGAGGTGTAGGTAATATTCTTGGGACAAAACAGCATGGTCATATGATAAATGTTGGTTTTGATACTTATTGTCAATTGTTGGAAGAAACCGTGCAGGAGTTACAAGGCAATTACACTGCAAAATCCCAGCCTACAATTGTTGATATAAACGTTACAGCATTTATTCCTGATGATTGGGTAGGTTCAGCTGAACAAAAAATGATTGAATACAAACGTTTAGCGGATGTAAATTCTGAAATTGAACTTGATTCTATCGTAGAAGAATGGAAGGATAGGTTTGCAAAACCTCCTGAAAGTGTTGAAAATCTTATAAAATTGATAAGAATAAGACTCTCTGCAACAGAGGTAAAAATTTCTTTAATTAGAGAAACTGAGGACAATATTCGTATTTATATGCCTTATACTCAACCTGAGTGGAGGATTATACAAAAAGAATTACCTTCTGAAATTCTTAAACGAATAAAATTTACAATTGCTCCAAAGTCTTGCGAGGAGGGTAATTCCATTTTGTTATTAAATAATGCATATATGAATTTTAGTGAAGTATTTAACATTTTGATAGATTTGTTCTATTATATGTATAAAATAAGTCATGAATTTAATGGTTAAAAAGAAAGAGAGACATTATGAAAGGTAAAAAACTATTAGTAACACTGGCTGCCTCTGTGATTTTATGTTCAGGTTGCGGTTTGAAATCAAATCAAGCGATTATTAAAGTTAATGACCAAGCTATTACACAAGCTCAGTTTGATAAGGCTTTTGATAAACAAGCCGGTGGAGGTATGATTGCTCAGCTCGGTATAGATGTAAAAAAAGATAAAAATAATTTCTTATATCTTTTGATTAAAGAAAGGGTTACAAATGAATTGATTGTAAAAGCTCTACTTGATCAAGAAATGGCTAAACGTGGTATTAAAGTAACTAATGAAGATGTTGATAATGCGGTTAAAGAGATTATCAACAAAGTAGGTTCAAAAGAACAGCTTGATGTGATTTTGAAACAAAACGGTATGACTTCTACACAGTTTAGAGATGATTTAAAAGAAGAAGTTAAGATGAAAAAATTAGCTAAAGAATTAGGTAACAGTTCTGTATCTGATGCTGAAGCAAAAAGATTTTACAAAGAAAATATTTCTAAATTCCAACATCCGGATAGAGTTAGAGCTGCTCATATCTTGATTGCTGCTAACCCTAATGAAATTGAACAAACAATAAAGTCAGATCCTAAAAATAAATCAATTTCAGATGCTGATGTAAAAGCAAAAGTAGCAGAAGAAATGAAAGCTAAAGAAGCTAGAGCTAACCAACTTTTAGCTGAAGCTAAGAAAAATCCTGCAGGTTTTGGTAAATTAGCTAAAGATAATTCAGAAGATACAACAACTGCTGTTAAAGGTGGAGATTTAGGTTTCTTTGCCGCAAAAGAAATGGTTCCTGAATTTTCAAAAGCTGCTTTTTCTATGAAACCTAATACAATTTCTGATAAAGTTGTAAAAACTCAATTCGGCTACCATATTATTATGGTAAATGATAGAGCTGCTGCTATGACAGAATCTTTTGAAAAAGTTAAAAATGATATTAAGACATATTTAGAAAATCAAAAGCAACTTGAATTACTTGATAAGTTGACTGAATCTTTGAAAAAATCAGCTAAAATTGAATATATCAACTCTGAATATTCTCCTGAAGCAATGAAAGATGCAGTACAACAGTCAATTAATGAAGGAAATAAAAAGGTAAAAGAACTTGAAGCTAAGGAAGCTGCAGAACAAAATAAAAAATAATATTTAATTTATTAGATAAGAAAACGACTTAGATTACCTCTAAGTCGCTTTTTTATGATTAAACTTTTTAATTTTAAAATTTGAGTAAAACTTTTAGAATTTCTTTTTGTTTATTCTTTTCAAAAGCTTCAATTGCATTATCTGCATCATATTTTGCCGAAATTAAAGGTGAAAAATCTATTTTTTCTGATTTCAATAGTCTTAATGCAGGACCAAATTGTCCGCATCTTGAACCTAGCACTGTAATTTCATCAATTACTATAGGAGCTAAGTTTAATTCTTTTCCTGTAGCCACTGTACTTTTTAAGACTAAAACTCCGCGAGGTTTTGTAAGTGCAATAGATGTTTCAAATCCTGATACAGAGCCTGTTGCTTCAATTACAACATCATATTTCTTTTCGATTTGAAAGTCTTGAAGAAGGGATGTTTTTACGCCCTGAGCTTTTGCAATGTCAAGTTTGTTTTGGTGTTTACCTACAAGGGTTACATCTATATTTTGGGCATTTAATGTTAGAGCTGTAATCAAGCCTAATTTGCCATCACCCAGTACAATTACTTTTTCAAAAGGTTTGATATGAAGTTGTTCCGTAATTTCACAAGCTGCAGCAAGCGGTTCAACAAAAACAGCTTGTTCGTCTGGAACATTTGCCGGTACTTCAAATAAAACTTCTAACGGCATTGTAAAATATTCTGCAAAAACTCCGTCTTTTCTCCAAATTCCAAGAGTGTGTCTGTCAGGACAGTGACGATATAGTTTTTCTGCACAATATGGACAATCAGGCTTTTTACATCCGTAGCTGATTTCAGGTACAACACGTTTACCTAAAAGAGATTGATCTTCATCATTAATTTCTTCTACAATTCCTACTGCTTCGTGTCCTAAAACACCTTTATAGCCCATATATCCTTTTGTAATTTCATAATCAGTGTTACAAATACCTGCTAAAGTTACGCGGATTAATGCTTCTCCTTTTTTAGGTATAGGTTTTTTATAGTCATTTACCAGCTTTAATTTTTCGTCAAATACTACAGCTTTCATTTATACCTCCTAAGAGTTAGTCTAGCACAAATCTATATTTCAATTTGTAAAAAAAATCAGGTCATTGACCTGATTTTAACTTTTTGCAACTACTGTAGCTATCAAATCTCCGTAACTGTTCATGCTACCGTCGGTTTGTTCTATGATATAGTTCAATTCAGGATCTTTTTCAATTGCTTTTTCTGCTTTTTCTATTGCAATATCGTAATCTTTTGTTTCACAAATTAATGTTCTTGAAAATTCTGAATGATTTCTTTCTGTGTATACGTGGTACATTTTTACCTCCTTATTAACACTTTTATTATAGATTTTAAAATTTATTTGTCTATATTTTCAAGTTTTTTAATCTTTTCTTGTAATTCCAAAACTTCATATTTAAGTCTGTTTAACTCACATTTTACAGGGTCAGGAATTCTATTGTGCATAAGTACACCATTTTCATCTCTGATTTTTTGATGAACTACTCTTCCAGGAATACCTACAACGGTTGAGTACTCAGGGACATTATCCACTACAACAGATCCTGCTCCGACACGCACGTGATCTCCTAGAGTTATGTTACCTAGAACTTTAGCACCTGCTCCAACAATTACGCTGTTACCAAGTGTTGGATGACGTTTACCTTGTTCTTTGCCTGTACCACCGAGGGTAACTTGTTGGTAGATCAGCACATCATTTCCAATTATTGTTGTAGCACCTATCACTACACCTTCACCGTGGTCGATAAAAAAGCGTCTGCCAATTTTTGCTGCGGGGTGAATTTCTATACCGGTTATAATTCTTGTGATATATGATATTACCCTCGGAATTAGTGGAATATGCCATTTATAAAGTCTGTGAGCAAATCTGTATGCTATAAGTGCGTGAAGTCCAGGGTAGCATAGCATTACTTCCAACAAATTATTTGCGGCAGGGTCTTTGTCGTAAATAACTTGGATATCTTCTTTTACTTTTGTAATTCCTCTTTTTATTATTTTAAACATTCTGCCCCTCATTTATTGGTTGGAAGTTATTTTATAAGTTTCGCAAATTTTCTTTTTCCTGCTTGCAATACTACACTTTCTTTGATGTCGAATGTATAAGTCATGTCGGCAATTTTTTCTCCGTCAATTTTTACACCGCCACCTTGGATCAAACGTTTTGCTTCGCCTTTGCTTTGTACAAATTTTAATTCAGTTAGTACATCAAGAATACCTTTACCATTCATTCCTTGAATTTCTTCGATATCTTCAGGAATTCCTTTATTTGAAACGATATTGATAAATGCTTCTTGTCCGTGTTTTGCACCTTCTTCTCCGTGGTATTCTTTAGTAATTGTGTAAGCTAATTTCATTTTTATATCACGAGGATTTACTGAACCTTCTGCGATTTGTTTGTCAATAGTTTCAAGTTCTTCTTTTGTAGCGTCAGTCAATAAGCTGAAATACCTTGAAATCATATTATCAGGTATACTCATAAGTTTTCCAAACATGTCAACGTCAGAATCTGTTAGAGAAATACAGTGCTCAGGATATGTCTTAGACATTTTTACTACACCGTCTGTTCCTTCAAGAAGTGGTAGGAGCATAACAAGCTGAGGGTATTTTTTACCGTATGCAGCTTGGATATCACGTCCTAGTAATGTATTAAATCTTTGGTCTGTTCCACCAAGTTCTATGTCAGAATCAACTTCTACAGAATCGTATGCTTGCATTAAAGGATAGAAAAATTCATGTATTGATATTGGCCTGCCTTCAGCATATCGTTTTGCAAAGTCATCACGTGTCATCAT
>CASECH010000130.1 GCA_949286405.1 uncultured bacterium | reverse complement strand
TGACGAACGATAATTTCAACGTGTTTATCTGCAATTTCAACACCTTGAGAACGATATACTCTTTGTACTTCGTCTACCAAGTATTGTTGAACTGCTTCAGGTCCGCAAAGTCTAATAACGTCATGTGGATTTAAAGGTCCGCTTGTTAACGGTTGACCTTTTTTAATTTTTTGTTTGTCATGAACGATGATATTAGCATCAATTGCGTATTTAATTTCTACTCTGCCGTTATCATTGACAAGGAACAATCTTGGAAGATCATCATCTGTCTCAATTTCAGCGACACCGTCTTCTTCTGCTAAGATAGCACAATCTTTTGGTTTTCTACCTTCAAGAAGTTCTTCAACTCTAGGAAGACCTTGTACGATATCACCTGTTTTTTGTCTTTCAAATACCAATGTAGCAATAATATCACCACGAAGTACTAATGCTCCGCCTTCTACTTGTAACATAGTACCTGGACTAATTAGGTATGGTCTACCTGTACGAATTGTTATTTCGCCTTTATTAACAGCTGTAACTTGACCTGATACTGGAGATTTTTCTCCACTGTCTGCAAGGATAGAATCTAATCTTACAAAATCACCTTTTTTAACATTTGCTTTTGATTTTACACTAACTGTTGTTTCATAGTTACTGCTTGTTAAAAGAAGTCTTCTAGCATCTTCTTTTTCTTCTTTTATAGATGCAACACCATCATTAATAGCAAGTACTTGAGTTTTTGCTACCGGTGTTTTAGGTGCAATGGTCTCTCCGTCTTTTACTAACAATTCTGTTTGTAATGAAGACATTGTCTTAGCATTACCTTCAAATTCACGACGAACAATCAAGTTTTCAAGAACAACAATTCTTAGATTATCTTTATCATCAAGTTCTACCATACCTTTTAAGTGTGATAGATAACCTTGCATTTGAAGAACTAGACTTGTTCTTGTAATTGTAGAACCGTCTAAGTTTCTAACTCTTGCACCATCTTTATATTGTAGTTGAGTTACAGGAACAATATCAATTAAGTTATCAGATGTGTTAAATTTAATTGATACATTCTTTTGTTCTACTTCCAATACCTGAACAGGTCTTACCAAAATTTGAATTGGTTGGTTAGAAATATTATCTTCATCTAATGATAAACCGCCATCAAGTTCCTCATCCAAATCATCAATAGCTATATCATCCAAAGATGAATCCATGATTGTAACAATTGAAGTTTCTTTTGCTTTTACTCCTTCAGCAATTACAGTACCTTTTTTAACCACTTCACCTTCGTCTACTTTCAATTCAGAAACACTTGATAAGTGATGAACTTCTCCAGGACGAATAGTTATTTCATGGATAATATCATTGTATTCTTTGAATTCAACGATACCATCAATGTGACAGTAAATATCTTTAACTACTTCAGTACCGGCAGTAACAAATGTTCCATTTTCTACCATTTTTAAAGATGAGTCTTTATTAATTTGGTGAATTTCTTCAGGAATAAATACTACTTTGCCTGGTTTTGTTATGATTTGGTTTTCATCAACTTCAACGTCAATATATCTGATTTCACCAGAAGATGTTACAGCACACTCATCATCTATAAGTTCTGCTATAATCATTCCATTTTCAACTGTTGTGTCCACTGGAGCTTTTACAATATATTTTTCGCCTGTTTTATTTACAGTCCAAATTTGTTCTTTTTTAGTTTGTTCAAATGTAGCATTTTCAGGCATCAAAGAAGCAATAACAATTGTCAATTCTTTACCTTGAACTATTTTCTTAATTGTTTTTCCTTCAAATTTTACATCTTCAATAACTAAATCTTCACCAAAACGAACTTCTCCGCCATGTTCAGAAATAGTTAAAGTTTCTGCTAATTTTTCACCTTCTTTAATTTTTTGCTCATTTTTTACTAAAACTTTAGAGCCGCCAGGTAAGTTGTATACATCACCTCCAAGAACCCAAATAATACCTTGTTTATTTGTTGTTCTTGAAATGTTTCCTTGTCTGTCTTTCTTTTCATCCGCAATAAAGTCTTCATAAAGAACTTCACCTGATAAATCAGCTGTAATATCTTTTGTAGCTTTTTCTGTCAAACGAGAACCATCTCTTTGAGAAGCAGGTTCATAAGTAGCAAGTTTAAAACCTTTTTCTACTTTCATTCCGTTTGTAAAGAATACGTTGGATCCAGCAGGAATGTGATATTTTTCAGTTCTTTTTTCTCCTTTAACCTCAATATCAGCTTCGTAGTTAGAGATATTAACGATATCACCATGTCGAGTTCTTAATTCTCTTGTTTTTACGTTAGAAATAACTTCACCGGCAATGTTAGCAACAACTTCTTTCATTTGTTCTTTTACGCCAACAGCACCACCAGTGTGGAATGTTCTCATTGTAAGCTGTGTACCAGGTTCTCCAATTGATTGAGCTGCGATAATACCGATAGCTTCACCGATATCAACCATTTTTTGAGTTGTCATAGCCCAGCCATAGCATTTTTGACAAATACCATATTCCAATCCACAAGTTAGACCTGAACGAACTTTTAATTCTTGAAGATTTAGATGTGTAACTTTTTTAACATCATCTCTGTTCATTGTTGTTCCACAAGGAACAAGAACTGTACCGTCTGTATCTACGATATCTTCTGCAATAGTCCTACCAAGTAATCTGTCGATCAATGGAACAATTACAGCATCACCGTTCATAATAGGTTTCATATTGATAGATTTAGTTGTATGACAATCATCTGCTCTAATAATTACATCTTGAGCAACGTCAACTAAACGTCTAGTCAAGTATCCTGAGTCAGCTGTTTTCAACGCTGTATCTACAAGACCTTTACGAGCACCATATGAAGAAATGATGTACTCAGTAACGGATAAGCCTTCTTTAAAGTTTGATTTAATAGGTAAGTCGATGATTTGACCTTGTGCGTCTGCCATCAAACCTCTCATACCAACTAATTGTGATACTTGAGATAAGTTACCTCTCGCTCCAGAGAATGCCATCATATATACCGGATTTAATTTATCAAAGTTATCTACTACAGATGCTGTCAATTTTGCAGTTGTTTCAGACCAAGTATCAATAACTTTTGTGTATCTTTCAACTTCAGTAATTTCACCTTTTAGGTATCTGTTAGTTGATTTTTCAATTTCTTTTTCTGCTTCTTGCAACATTTCTTTTTTAATTTCAGGAACTTGTAAATCTGAAATAGAAATTGTTGTACCTGATTTTGTTGCATACTTATAGCCCAAGTTTTTAAGGCTGTTAGCTAATTCAGCAGTTTTTGCACCGCCGAACTCAAGATACATTTGTGAAAGCAAATTATTCAAACCTTTTTTATCCATTTGCTTGTTAATGAAATCAAGAGTTTTTTTGCCATGTGTGTATGTTGTTTCCATTCTATATTTTCCTTTTTAGTAATTATTTTTACTACTACTTGTTGATTTTATTCGGGAGCATAACGCTCCCGATAAATATATTATGCAAGAGCATTTCTTACAGCTTCGTTGAATATAATTCTTCCTGCTGTTGTTTCAATTCTCTTACCATGTTCATCTCTTACAACAATCTTATCGTGTAACTCTATTACACCAACTTCTAAAGCTGAAATAGCGTCTTGGAAGTTATAGAAATATCCTTTTGGTTCCATTTCAGGATTTTTCAAGATTGTTAGGTAATACATACCCAATACCATATCTTGAGTAGGTGTAATAATAGGTTTACCTGTTGCAGGAGCTAGAATATTATTTGTAGCTAACATCAACATTCTTGCTTCTGTTTGAGCTTCAATTGATAAAGGAACGTGTACTGCCATTTGGTCACCGTCGAAGTCAGCGTTGAATGCTGTACATACTAGCGGGTGTAATTGAATAGCACGGCCTTCTACCAATTTTGGTTCAAACGCTTGAATACCTAATCTGTGAAGAGTTGGAGCACGGTTCAATAATACCGGGTGTCCGTCGATAACTTCTTCTAAGATATCCCAAACAATTGCTTCTGAACGTTCAATTTTCTTTTTAGCTGATTTTATGTTTTGAACGTATCCTCTTTCAATCAATTTGTTTACTACGAATGGTTTGAATAACTCAATAGCCATTTCTTTTGGAAGACCACATTGATTTAATTTTAACTGAGGCCCTACTACGATTACTGAACGACCAGAGTAGTCAACACGTTTACCTAACAAGTTTTGACGGAAACGTCCTTGTTTACCTTCAATAATATTAGATAATGATTTTAATGCTCTGTTATTTGGTCCTACAACAGTTCTTCCACGTCTGCCGTTATCGATTAGAGCATCAACTGCTTCTTGAAGCATACGTTTTTCGTTTCTAACGATAATTTCTGGAGCGCCCATTTCCAACAATCTTTGTAGACGGTTGTTTCTGTTGATTACACGTCTGTATAAATCGTTTAAGTCAGATGTAGCAAATCTGCCACCGTCCAATTGAACCATTGGTCTTAAATCAGGTGGAGTTACAGGCAATACATCCATAATCATCCAAGTAGGATCAGTTTCTGAAGAAATTAAAGAATCAAGTAATCTTAAACGTTTAATAAGTTTACTTTTCTTTTGAACTGAATTTACAGAACCAGCTAATTCTGTTCTGATTTCTTCAGCCAATTCTTTTGTATTAATTTCAGAAAGAAGTTCTTTAATAGCCTCAGCACCGATACCTACTTTTAAAGTAGAATCTTCATTTTCAGCCATATAATCTTCATATTCTTCTTCTGATAACAATTGAAGTTTTTTGAATTGACTTTCGCCAGGATCAAGCACTACATAATTGTTAAAGTAAATTACTTGTTCCAAATCTTTCAAAGTCATATCAAGTAAAAGACCTAGATATGAAGGGATACCTTTCAAAAACCAGATGTGAGAAACAGGAGCAGCAAGTTTAATGTGTCCCAT
>CASECH010000129.1 GCA_949286405.1 uncultured bacterium | reverse complement strand
GACTATTAAAAAACTTACTGTGGCAGCTGCAATTGCCGTTGGAATAGCAACGTGTTCCTTGAATCAAGCAATGGCGGCTTGCCCATGTGAACAACCGGAACAACCGGCACCATGTGCTGAACCTTTACCGGTTGTAACAGGCCCTGCATGCCCGTGTGAAACTGCAAAACCTAATACTTGTTCAAAATGCAAAAAAGCATTACCAGATTGCGACTGTCAAAAGCAAGATCCATGTGATACTCCATGTGATCCTTGTGAAAAACAAAAATCAGACTGCGGATGCCCAGATGAAATAAGCTGTGATGAACCTGCAGAACCGGCATGTGCAATTTGTCCTGGTACAGGAAAACCTGACAAACAAGATATGCGACAAGTATATGGCTATCCTAATGCAATCTATGGTACAAACAACTATGTAGGAAAACCTGCAAGCTCAATTCTTTCTTCTGAAACAGGTATTCTTAGCCAACAAAACACACTATCTTCTAACATTAGTGGTGTAGCAGTTTCATCAGAAGGTCAAGTAACTGGTGCTGCAACACAAATGCCTTGTCTAAACGAATCACCTACAAGACATAACGGTATTCCTATTGATAGAAATGAAAGATTAATGGACGGAAATAATTGTCCTATTGATTTTCAATCATCAAATTCAATAGAAGCAATAAAAAAATCTTTCGTACCATATGAAATACCTAATATGGCAAATAACAATAACATGACAGGTGCAGCTGCAAATTTAGGCGGATGCTCTTTTCCCGATGTACCACAAAACTTCTGGGCAGCATGTGATATCGACAAATTAGCAACAAACAATGTTGTAGTGGGCTACCCTGACGGATATTTCAAACCAAATAGAAATATTACACGTGCAGAATTCGCAACAATGCTTGTAAAAGGTTTCAACTTAGACAAATGTGATATGCCTAGAGAAAACCTATTCAAAGACGTACCTACAAGCAACTGGGCAAACCCTGCAATTGCAAAAGCAGTTGATGAAGACTTACTTGCAGGCTACCCTAACGGAAAATTTGAACCAAACCATCCTGTAACAAGGGTTGAAGCATTATCTACAATTGCTAAAGGTATGACTTGTGATATCGACCAATGTAAAGCAGATGAAATCCTAAGTAAATACGCAGATGGAGGTTCTGTACCAAATTGGGCAAGAATTCCTGTTGCAAAATCACTTGAAAATGGTGCTTTAAAAGACAGCCCTAACCCAAATATGATTATGCCTAACAAAGAAGCAAGCCGTGCTGACGTCGCAGCAATGATGCAAACTGTACGTGTAGCTCTTGGCTATGATACAAATCCAAAAACAGCAAATAACATTTGTCCTGCTTGCCCTGTAGATAAAAAAGCTTTTGTAGAAAACGAAGAAATTGTTAAAATACCTACATTACAATTAGCTATGATTGACCAATTAACTGCAAAATCTTCACACGTTGGTCAATACTTCAGAGCAAAAACTCTTGAAGATGTTACAATCAACGGTGTAACTTACCCTTGCGGTTCAACAGTAACAGGTCAAGTTGTTGAAGTAATCAGACCTTCAGGCTGTGATAAAGGTGCATTAAAACTTTCATTCACATCTATTAAAAATGGTGATTGCAAAGCTAACTTGCCAAAACAAATATTACAAGCACAAGTTAATAAGTCTAAACAAGTAAACCCTGTAGCAAGACTTGTTGAAATGCCATTTACATTAGCAGGTTCAATGATAGGTATCACAGGTAGAACAGTCGGCGGTATCATTACAAACGTTGGTAACGCAGCTGAAAACGTATCTAACGATGCAGGTTATATGCTAGGTCATGCATTCCAAGGACAATTTGGTGCTGCTGCTCGTAGTTTAGGTGATGGTCTATGGGAAACAGTTAAGGCTCCAGTGGATGTAACAAGAACTGCTTTATCAGGTACTATGGGATTATTCCAAACTACAGGCGACGAAATTGCTTACCTTGTTGACCCTCGCGGATACAAAATATCTGCAGTAAATCCAAGAGAACACGTTACTATTGCATTTGGATGTTCTGAATAATAATAAATAATTTGGAACGTACAAAGTCCAAACAGTAATATATTTTGTTCGTTTGCCTTTAGGAGGGAAACCTGTGAGAATACTTACAGGTTTCCTTTTTTATACTATTTGGTATGTCCTGAAATTACTCTTTCAATACCTGCTAAATCTTTTATTATTTCAATATCAACAAAACCATTTTTTTCCATTATATTTTTAACATCCAAAGCTTGACCAATACCAAGTTCAAACAACAAATATCCTCCATTGTTCATTATAGAAGGTGCTTGAGATGTTATTTTTTCATAAAACTCTAACCCCTTATCATCCTTTGTATACAAAGCCAAATCAGGATCAAAAGATACTTCTTTTTGAATATTCTGTTTTTCTTTTGGCGGAATGTAAGGTGGATTTGAAATAATCACATCAAAAATTTCACGTGGTTTAACGTTAGAAAAAACATCTGATTTTCTAAAAATAGCTTTATTAAAAAGGTTCAATCTTGAAGCGTTATCTAATGCTGTATTCAAAGCCTCATTAGAGACATCAAGACCTATAATTTGGCAATCAGTTAATTTGGCAACCATGCAAGCTATGCAACCTGAGCCTGTTCCAACATCAAGAGCCATTTTTAAATTGTTTTGATTTATTATTTCTACAGCTTTTCTGACTAGAATTTCTGTTTCGTCTCTCGGTATTAATACAGAAGGATTCACAATAAATTTTTCACCCATAAAGTCTGCAAAACCGATTATATGCTGAATTGGTTGTCGTGTTTTTGCTCTCAATTCAGCTTTTTCTTTAACTATTTTTAACTGCTCTTCAGTAAGTTTTTTGCCCATGATAATATCTTTGACACCATAACCGCAAAAATGTTCTATCAACATTTTTACTTCAATATTAGCTTCATTAGGCTCAATCCCTGATTTAGTCAAAATTTCTACAATCTGTTGAATGCTCATTAATTATCCTGTCTATTTCTTGTAATGCTTCGAGTTTTGATGTTAATTCTTTTTTTTCTATATTATATTTTTTGCACAAACGGTCATAATAATAAAGCTGTTTTTTGGTCGGAAGCTCTTTGGACATTTTTACTTCCTTTAAAAAAGCTCTTTTTTTCTTTTCATATTCTTTTTGTGCTTGAATAATAGGTTCTTGCTTCTTCTTGTAATCATAATATTTTCGACATTCTTTTAAGTACAAAAGAGTATCTTCTGCAAATTTATTATCATCCAATAAATCTTCCAAGAATGTAAAATGAGGATTGTTTATCTCAAAATAATACTTTTCATCTTCAATAAATTTATCAAAAATATTCTCAATAGTTTCGTCAGGAGTTTTTTTTACTAATGCACGCAAAAAATTACACAGAGCAGCTTTCTGTGTTTTTGAAAAACCTAAATAAATTCTTGACTTTATCTCGTACATTGTTATTTTTTAAATAAATCTTTTACTGAAAACTTACCTTGTTTTTGATTATGGAACTCTGATAATTTTTTTGCAATAGGATTTGTCATAGCAGAACTTTTGACCTCTTTTTCAAGAAGTTCTTCTTTAATCATTGTTTCATTTTCTATTACGGTAAATTCTCTCTTATCCATATAACAATTATACCTCTTTATATTTATATAAAAAAGTTTATTAAGAAAAAATTGACAAAACTGTTATATAAAAAGTATATAATGTTACAAAAAGCAACATTTTTGCTAATAACTTAATTTTGCAATTCTCACCTGAAAAACTGCTTCCAAATCAACTCCCATTAATATATTTTCTATCAAATCATTAGGATTAACTGTCATATAATTTTCAATAATAGGTAATATCCCCATAATTTTCGCATCAGAATATTCTTCAATAAGTCTTGGTAAGAGTTTTATATTAACATCTTCTGTCGCTGCAGGATAATTGTTAATCAAAACCCCTCTCAATTTTATTCCTTCAGAAATGGCGTGATTTATTGACAATATTATATTATTTACTGACATATTTGGAGAAACAACAAAAAGCATTGGCATATCAAAGCATTTTATCAAATCAGATTCCAAAAAATTTTTACCATAAGGAGTAGCTAGACCATCATTACCTTGAACTATTAAACATTCATTTCTGTCAATAAGACTTTGAAAATCCTGTAAAATTACATTTTTATCTATTGCAATCTTTTCTGCAGCTGCAGCTACAAGGGGACTTGCAAAAGTCTTAAACAGGTATGAAAAATATGTTTTTATATTCGGATCTACAAATTTAACAAAAGCTAAATCTAGTGACTGAATAAAACCGTTTTTTTCTATTGCACCACAATCAACAGGCTTATATACACCCGTTGAATACCCAAGACTTTGCATAGTTGCAGCTTGTCCTGCTGTTACGATGTTCTTTCCTGAATTCTGTTCTGCTGTTGAGACAAACAACTCTAACATAAGCTAATATTAACACGCTTAGCCATTTATTGCAAAGTAGACTTCTTTCAATCTTTTTTTAGAAATATGTGTATATAACTGTGTAGTGGAAACATCACTATGACCTAATAGCTCCTGAACTACACGTAAATCAGCACCATTTTCCAACAAATGGGTCGCAAAACTATGACGTAGAGTATGAGGGGAAATATGTTTATGGATTTTTTCACCCTGTTCTCGGATAAAGGAATATATTTCTTGTCTTGAAACATTTTTGCCCTTTTCATTTATCAACAAATTTTTTGTATTCAACCGATATTTATTCACATAAAAATCTCGTTGCGGAAGGTAATTTTTTATTGCATCTATTGCTTTTGAACCAAGTGGAACAATTCTATCTTTAGAACCTTTCCCTGTGCATTGAAGATATTTTCCATTAATATCAAAATCATTCATTTTCAAATTAGCTAATTCTGATACCCTTAATCCGCATCCATAAAGAAGTTCCACGATAACTCTTTGTAGTTCATTCAAATTCTGATTTAAAATTGATTCAATTTCCTGTATTGTAATTACTTTTGGTAATCTTTGCGGCATTTTAGGTTGTTCTAAAGTTAACGTAGGATTAGAATTTGAATATTCATTTGCACACAACCATTTAAAAAATCCGCGAAAAGATGCTATTTTTCTATTAACACTGGAAGGAGAAAAATCCTTTTCTCTCAAACCTCTAATATAATTGTTTATATGTAATCTTTGCACTTTGCTCAAATCACTGACACCATTTTTGTCACAAAACTCCAAAAAATCCCCCAAATCTCTCCTGTATGCATCAATTGTATTATTGGAAAGACCTTTTTCTATTTCTAAAAAATCTAAATATTCTGACAAAAATTGCATACTCATAACCCTATTTATACTACATATTTAGTTTAATGACAATCTTATTTGTGTATGATATAATTTGAACATATTCTTACTTAAATCGTTTAATAAATGGTAAGGTAAAAGGAGATTAAAAATGAAAAAATATTTATCAATATTTGTTATATTAGGAATGTTATTAACAACCGGATTAAGAGCATTTGCAGACGATACTCAAGAAGCTATCAAATTTTTCAACAACTATGTAGCTGCTGCAAACTCATACAGTCCAACAATTCCTTCAATGTATTCACCAAATGCAAAAATTATAAGACAAGTTGTAAAACCAAACGGTGAATTAGTAAACGTTACAACAAACACTGCGACATATATTAAACAAATGAAAATTAGCCAATCAATGGCAAAAGCAAGACACTATACAAATTCATATTCAAATATAACAGCTACTCCTGTCGGAAATGGTGCTTACAAAATAAGTTCTCTACGTCAGCCTAAAGGTGAAAGCTACAAATTAAAAACATACATGATAGTAAAAAAACAACCTAACGGAAAATGGTTAATTACAGAAGAAATGATGCAAACAAAAGAACAAATTTTCTTGAAATACGCAAACAAAAAATAGGAGCAAATTAATTTGAATATTTTCAGATTTCTCACAGCAGGAGAAAGCCATGGGAAATGTCTAACAGCAATCATAGACGGAGTACCTGCAGGATTTAATATTGATACTGGTTTTATAAATTCAGAACTTAAACGCCGCCAAAGCGGATATGGCAGAGGCGGAAGAATGAAAATTGAATCTGATACCGCAGAAATTACATCCGGTGTCAGATTTGGAAAAACAATAGGCTCACCAATTACGCTCGTAATACAAAATAAAGATTTTGCTAACTGGGAAAAAATTATGAGCACTTCTGCTGAAGATTGTACTTCTGAAAAATCTTTTACATCATATCGTCCCGGACACGCTGATTACGCAGGCAGTATAAAATATAACAGACACGACCTTAGAGATATCCTTGAACGCTCAAGTGCAAGAAAAACAGCTATAGAAGTTGCTGTAGGAGCCGTTGCAAAACAGATTCTTGCTCAATTTAATATAACAGGCTCTTCACAAGTTTTGCAAATAGGTCAAGGAAAAACTGAACAAGAATTCCACAACGAAATTGATATAGCAAAAGAACAAGGTGATACTCTTGGAGGAAAAATTCAAATTACATACAAAAATCTTCCAATAGGTCTTGG
>CASECH010000128.1 GCA_949286405.1 uncultured bacterium | reverse complement strand
CTTTTTGTTTTCATTATCATTAAATATTCACAATCTTCAACAATCTCATTTTTCCATGAATAGATTGATGTAATATTCGGGATAATATTCACACAAGCTGCTAACTTAGATTCTACAACCATTTTAGAAACCTCTTTAGCTCGTTTTTCATCATCAATTGTTGATAATACCAAAATATATTCCATAAAATCATATTAATTAATTTTTAGAATTTTGTAAAGCTTTTTCTTTATTGTACCTATACTTGGTAAATAAATTCGATGTTCCTGCAATAAAAAAGCCCATTACTCCGATACCAAAAAGCATTGGAACAGAAGCTATTAAAAACTTTTGTTTTAACAACTTTTTATATACATCTGTTGCATTAAGAGATTTATCTTGTGCTATTTTAGCTGCAATTTGTTTAAGCTCATCTAATTTTGCTACACTATTATCTTTTTTGATAATATCTTTGCACACTCCTTTTTTCTGCAATAGTTTGTTGAAACCACTTTCTAAGAGCTCATTACCTGTGATAATGTAAAAACCTACAATTGGGAATCTAAAAAGAGTCTCAAGAAAATTTTGCTTACCTCTATCTTTAGAAGCTCCAAAGTAACCTGCTCCTCCAATCAAAACACAAGATGTAAGCTGTCCCTTGCTCATCGTTAACTTCCCATTATTGTCTGCAAAATCAAGACTAAAATATTTATTAAAAAACTTCTCACTCTTAGGCTTTTTCCCAAACAATTTTGTACCTGGAGCAAGTACCAATTCTGATAAATTTTGCAACAACTTTGAATCTTTGCTCTTGCTTACCAACAAAGCACTCATACCTAATGCTCCTAAAAATATAGAAAATGCTTTTTTGATATTTCTTTTGGCACTTTTTTCCACTCTATTATTTAACTCTTTATCTTTTTTTTGCGACTTATCAAGGTTTGCAATATTATCAAAATTTCCTTGTTTAAATAATTTAAGCGTCATAAGATTTTTAATATAATTCAATGTAAATTCAATCAAAGGAATAGCTAATCCACTCAAAGCTAAAGCAGCTTTTACCGGCAATAACTTTTTATTATTTACATTTTTAGATTTTAATAAATCTACTGCAGGTAGTGATATTTGTTTTTTCAAATCTTTTGATAAATTATTAGAATACAATTTTCTAAATACATTTTCACCCAATAATGTAGGGCAATAATATACAAGCCCTGACTCCGCAAGTTCTAAAAACGAATTTTCTGTAAGATCAGCCCTACTTCTTGCAAAAACAGCTTTTGGAACCAAACCTGTCATTGTATCTTGAAAAAATTTCACATGAGATAGACCGGCTCCACCCTCCTGTACAGCAATAACTTTTTTAGCAATACTATAACCTGTCCCCAAAGCTGTGCTATTTTTAAAACTTGTTCTATCAACATTATTTATTTGCATAAAGAAATTCCTTTCATAATTTAAAATAAGCTACAAAAAAATACCCGTCTCTCAAGACAGGTATTTTTATCAAATCGATTATTTATCTTAAATTATCGCCAACAAAAAACGCCTGTCTTAAAAAACAGACACCACCAAGCTTGATTTTGTACATAATTTGTTGACATTTAATAAAATTCCTTTCGCAAAACAAAAACTAACATACAAAAAAAATAAAGTCAATCTAAATTATTCTAAAATTTTAGTTAAAATATCATTAATACACAAAATATTATTATGTAATTTGTTAAAAACATATTTAATAACACTTATTGAAAAATTTTTCTCAACTAATCCTCCTTGATATGGAATAAAATACAAATCCATTTCCAGACCTCCGTAATTATTCGGATAAATATATTTAATATCAAGTTTTTCTGCACCATTTTTTTTATAAAACTTGACTCGTCTTACAGTCGTAATATCATCTGAATTTATTTTTTCTACCTCAAGATAACATCCAGTATAATCTGAATACAAAGATTTTAATCCCTCAAGAATTCTTGACCCATAGCCTAAAGAATGAAAATCAGTAAAAACCGCAACATAATCAAGCCATATAACTTTATGTATTTTATCTTCAAATAAAATCACATACGCTACTTCAACATCATTATCAAACACCTGATACATTTTATACTCATCAGTTCCTAACAGCTCTAAAAACTCATCATAAGCTTTTAATTCCTTAATAGGAAACTGACTACACAGATCTTTATAAATATTTTCAAATAATTCACGATTAATACTTTTAAAAATCAAATCCATTCATCAATAATAACACGAAATAAATATTTTAAGTTATATTAATATTTTTGGAAAAAATAGCAATTATTTTTCTTTTTGAATATTATAAATATATACACAAAGGTGTGATAGTAGTATTAATATTTGACTTGTAGGAGAATTATTTTGATTAAACTAGCCCCAAACCACGTTAATGCGAATTTAAAGACATTAACTTTTACATCATCAAGCCAAAAAGAAACAAATAAAAAAGAGGAAAAACCTTCATTCAAAGCATATGAAGATCCTTTATTAAAATGGCCTACAAGGGGGCTTGCCTATACAAATGAAATAGGAGCTGCAATTAGCGAAGTTGCACCTAAACTTGGACTTGCTCTATGGGCACCTGCACTTTTATACATTGGAGCAGATGTATATGATAAATACAAAAGTGACAAAGATTCATACAATCCTGACGCAAAGCGAGGAACGAAACAAGCCATATTTCAAGGATTAGCAAGTGTTTTGATGCCAACCGGGGCAGTTATCGCAGGACAAAAACTTGCTTCTGTTGCCGCGATTGCGGGTAAAGACGGGATTTCTTTACAAACAAAAGAGGAAATTACAAACTTCCTTTCTGATTTTATAAGCAGAAGAGAACTCTCTGAATATAAAGGGAAAAAAACTGAATTCAAAAAAGAATTTTTTGAACAACTTGAACATAAACGTGAGAACTTGATAAGAGAAAGTAAATTCGAAAACCCTATAAAAACTTTCTTTAAAATGATATTCAAACGCAGACATCCAGAAGCAATGGCAAGAAATGAAAAAGAAAAAGTTTCCGCTTATGCAGATAAATGTATAGATAGAATATTTAACATGCATGAACAATTGACTGCAAACAAAAAACCAAAAGAAATGTCTAACAAGCTATATAACAGCTTTATTAAATTACAGGAAACATACAAACAAGACAAAGATTTAAAAATCAGTGTTAACTATTTGGAAAATGCAGCTGCAGACACTATAAAAAGATTTGAAAAAAGTCGTTTGCTAAAAAGTACAAAACTGTTAAAAACAATAGGAGGTTTTGTAGCACTTGGACTTGCAATAAAACCAATAGACAAATTTGTTGAAAAAGTAATCATTGAAAAACTTGTAGAACCTAATCTTAATCTACTGGATAGTTCAGAAGTCAAAGAAAATAAACAAAAATTTCTTAACTAATTTGATTTAATTTTTACAACAACTTTTTTGACTTTGCAAGTTTTATCACAATAGTTCATTTGAGGTCTATGAGCCTCACCTGGATTTAAAATAGTGAAATATCCATTTAACAATTCTAATGAATTATGTGATTTTTCAGGAAGATAAAAAAACTCGATATCTCTTGATTTGTCATACTGTTCTTTTACTTTTAAATCATTTTTTAAATAAAAGTCCAAACGTTCTTGCCCCACAATTACTATTTGAATATCGGTATATATCCTATGATTTTCAAAAAAACATAATTCATGCTCTTTTGTATAATATTCTTCTACATTTGCATAGCAATCTTCTGATAAAATATGTTTTCCTAAAGGCACAGATTCATCAAGTCCAGCTATAAAATCCACAACACAAAGAGGTAGCTCATATTTTGAAATATTTTCAAGTTTATCATAAATCATTTTTTAACTTTTCCTTACTTTCTAAGAGGTTTTACAGGTACAACACGACAATCTTTCTCCAGATCATTGCATAAAGTATCTACTAAATAATTTTCACAATAACTTGAAGCAGTCACATAACCTGCTTTACAAGCAGCTTCTTGAAAACTTTTACTTTTTACTAACCAACTTTTTTGACGGTTACCGCTTGAATAGTCATCATAACTAACACTGACAGCCATTTCTACATTAGAATTTCCACCGGCTTCAACAGCTGCATCATATCCTGGGATAACTGTTCCTGAAAGTGTTATATAAAAAGGGAATACATCTTCATACAATACAGAATCTCCTGATGAACCATTAATATCTGCATATACAATATACCCTCTTGAAGGCAAATTACTAAAATCAAGAACATCATCCCCTACAGCATATGCTTTATTAAAAAGCATCGAATCAAAAAAAGTTTTAGCCATTAAAAAGAAATTTTTATCATAACCAACAAAAGCAATAGGGTCATTACCTGCTAATTGAGGGATATTAACAGGATCATTTTTCAAATTATATAGTCTTATACCATTTTTTAATATAAGGTCAGGAGTTAAATCCTTAAATTTTTTACTACTAACTGCAGTAGCAATTTGTGCAGTATTTGTACCACTGCAATTCTCATATTTAATATTTACTATCTCTTCAAAATAAGTACAAAACTTATTTCCATTTTGTGGCAGTGAAGTCTTCATATCTTTGCACTTATTTTCTGTTGCATCCCAATATTGGTATTGTTGACACCCATTAGTAATTTCAGCTTCTGTTTTATCTTCACCCATATATGTTGCCATAATTTCACCGGTAACCGTACTTAATGTTTCATAAGCAGCATAATAAGTATAAGCAACTAATGAATCAAACCGAGCCTTAGTAATTTTAATACTAACAGAAACAACTACAGCAATAATTAACATTACAACTATCAACTCTGATAAAGTATGTGCTTTTTTATTTCCAAAACTTATTATCATTTCCAATCCTCTATTTATCAAATTTAAAATAACTTATTATATTATTCCCTAAAAATAATACTTTTAACTAAGTTACAAAAATCAAGCCAACTCTGCCATTGCAGCTTCAAACTCTTCTTTTTTAGGAGCTTTACCATGCCAGCCGGCATTATTTTCCATAAAACTAACACCTTTACCTTTAACAGTATTAGCAATAATAGCAGTAGGTTTATCGTTTGATTTTGCTCTTTCTAAAGCTTGGTAAATTGAATTAATATCATGTCCGTCAATTTCTATAACATCCCAGCCAAATGCTCTAACTTTATCAGATAAAGGATCAATAGATTTTATTTTTTCTGTACAACCATCAATTTGTAATCCATTTTTATCAATAATAGCAATAAGATTATCTAATTTTTGATGAGAAGCATGCATAAAACCTTCCCATACACTACCTTCCTGTAATTCACCATCTCCGAGTAAAACAAAAACATTTGCAGGATTTTTATCCAACTTTAAACCGGTTGCAATACCACAAGCAATTGACAAACCTTGTCCCAATGAACCGGTTGCGACATCAACACCTGGACAAAACGGTACAGGGTGTCCTTGCAATCTCGAACCAAATATCCTAAAAGTCATTAACTCTTCTTTCGGGAAGTAACCTAATTGAGAAAGTACACTATACAAAACAGCAGAAGCATGCCCCTTAGATAAGACAAAACGATCCCTTTTCGGAAATGACTTACTTGCAACCCACCTTGGACAAGTATTCATGCACTTATGGTATAAAACCGTAATTATATCAGCAGAAGATAACGCTCCTCCAATATGCCCTGATTGAGCATTATACACCATTTTTACAACATTTTGTCTGTTTTCTTTAGCCAAATTGCTTAATTTTTCAACTTCTGCTTCACTTAACATACTATATTCTCCCGGTTAACTTTTCTTTCAATACTTGCAATACAAAAAGAGGCAATGTAGGAAATATTCTTTTAAATCGTTTTGGTTCTTTTAAAGTTCTATATAGCCATTCTATACAAAGCTTCTGATATATTTCAGGAGCTCTTTCTACTACACCTGACCAAACATCAAAACTTCCACCAACTCCTACCATTAAAGAGTTAGGGAGAATATCTTTAAGTTTAAATATAAACTTTTCTTGTTTTGGAGATCCTAAAGCTACCAAAAGTAAATCAGGCTGTTTCAACTTTAGCTCTTCAATCACTAAGGTATCATCTTTAAAATAACCATCTTGAATATAGTTAATATTAATTCCCTCTACTTCTTGTTTTAAATTCAGAACAGTTTTTTCTATAATATCAGGTTTAGCCCCAAGCAGTCCAATAGACTTACCGTTTTTTGTAAAAACATCAATCATCTTTCTTGCAAACTCTATCCCTGCAATTCTTTTTACTCTACGTCCTAAAATAATTAACCCTAATTCTACCCCTATTCCATCAGGAATAACCAACTCAGCACTTTCAATAATCTTTGCAAAATCGTTATTCTTAACAGCATTTTGAATCATTTCAGGATTTAATGTAACCACCTGTCCATGCAAATTTTCAGCATATTTAACAGCTGATTCAAAATCTAAATTATCTACACCTAAACCTTGTATTTTTACTCTATCTTCTTTCATAAGTCTATTATATTCTATTTTTCTATATTAATCAATTATTTTAGCTAATTTAAACAAATAATCATCCTTAGCACCGGACTGCAGCCCTTTAGGAATAAAATTCTCCTCAAACTTCATAACTGCATACCTATCAGTCATACCTGAAATATAATCAGTAACAATTCTTTCAATCTTACATTCCTCACATACCGGTTTTAGCATTTCTTTATATAAAAAGAATAATTCTTTTATAACATTTCTTGCTTTCTTTTCTTCCAATTTAGCCGGAGAATCAATATACACATTATCAAACATCCACTGTCTCAGCTTTGTTGTATAGAACCAACCTTCTTCACTCATCGCAACCTGAGGCTTATCTTTGGAATTTGAAACAATTTCATGAATCATCTTATTCAAACGTTTACTTTGCACCGAAGAAAAATATTTTATACAATCTTTCGGCAAATCGCTTTCTGCAATAATTCCAGCTCTAATAGAATCTTCAATATCATGATTTATATATGCTACCTTATCAGCTAGCTGTACGACCTGTGCTTCAGGAGTTTTTGGAGTAAATCCCCACGTATGTGTTAAAATTCCATCAATTGTTTCCTGACACAAATTTAAATGTTCTAAAATTTCAACAACTCTTACACTTTGTATGTTGTGATGAAAGCCCCCTTTAACTAACTCATTCAAAACCCCTTCACCACAATGCCCGAAAGGAGTATGTCCCAAATCATGTCCTAGAGCTATTGCCTCTACTAAATCTTCATTCAAATCCAATGCTCTTGCAATAGTTCTTCCAATTTGTGATACCTCGAGTGTATGAGTTAAACGAGTTCTAAAATGGTCATCAAAAGGAGATAAAAACACCTGTGTTTTATGTTTTAATCTTCTAAAAGCTTTTGAATGCACAATCCTATCTCTATCACGCTGAAAAGTGGTTCTTAAATCACATTCATCTTCAAGTTTTTTACGACCTTTTGAGAAACGACTTTTTGTCGCAAAATCACTTAAATTATCAATCTCACGTTGTTCTAGTTTATATCTTATTGTTTCGGTATTTAACATGTAAAATCCTCTTTTAAAATCTTCGTTGTTCGATTATAACAGAAACAATTACCAAAACTATACTGTTTTAGGTTGAATTTTAGACGTTAGATTAGGTGTTTGACCCTGATTTAGATTTTTTTGAGATTGCTTTGCTTTTATATTCTTTCTAAAATCATCTACATATACTCCAACTTTGTTCATCGCAGCACCAGATAACAACCCGATAAGCATCGCTTTACTACCTGATACCAAACCGGCACTGCAATATAAAGAAGTCGCAACTGCTGCTACGACCGGTATACCTGATTTAAGGGTTACTGAGATTCTATCATCTTTATTATCTGCTTTGGTCAATCCGTATCCAATCGCACCGACAGAAAATAATATTGACAAAACATCAGTAGGTGCAGATCCAAGTACCAAATCTCTTAACTTATCATAAAATTGAACTGTCTCTAAATCAATAGACTTATCAAGTGATTTTACAGCATTATTTGCCTCTTTTTTCAATTTCAAATAATCTTCACGAGGTAAAACAGCTTTATAGATAGTTAGTAACTCTTGTAATGGGCCTTTTTTATTTTGAGAAATTACTTCACTTACCTCATTTATATAATTTGTTACTTGTCTTGTAGAATCTTCACTATATTTATACTTTTGAGTTGCAAACAACTCTTTATAATTATCAGATAAATTTTTCAATTCATTTAGGATTTGTT
>CASECH010000127.1 GCA_949286405.1 uncultured bacterium | reverse complement strand
CATCTGATTATATTTTCTTGAATGACGGAACATATTTTGCTCATGTTGATGATTTTAAAGAAAAATACTGATTATTTTTTTACTAATTCTCTGTAAATTTCTGAACGTCTTTTAATGACTGTTGGATTTTTCAAATATTCATCATATTTATTACGCATATTGATGTATCCGTTTGGAGAAATTTCAACAATTCTGTCTGCAACTGTCTGGATTAGTTGATAATCTTGTGATGTAAACAAAATTGTGCCAGGGTAATCAATCATTGCATTGTTCAACGCAGTAATTGATTCCAGATCCAAATGGTTTGTCGGTTCATCAAAAATCATAACATTTGCTTCCGCTATCATCATTTTGGCAAGAATACATCTTACTTTTTCACCACCTGATAGGACGTTTACTTTTTTGTCTGCATCTTCACCAGAAAACAGCATTCTGCCAAGATATCCTCTCAAATAATTTACATGTTGATCAAGTGAATATTGAGCCAGCCATTGCATAATTGTTTTATCGTTTTCAAAGTAAAAATTGTTGTCCATAGGGAAATATGAATGGGTTGCAGTTACACCCCATGTAATTTCACCACTGTCTGGTTGCATATTACCTTCTATCATTTCAAATAAAGATGTAATTATTTGAGGATCTTTAGCGATAAATGCAATTTTTTCTCCTTGAGTAACGTCAAGTGAGAAGTTTTTCATTAAAAGTTCACCATCTACTGATTTTGTAAGATTTTTTATTGTGAGAACATCTTTCCCTGGTATTTTGTTATATGTAAATCTTATTCTTGGGTATTGACGTGATGATGGTTTTATTTCTTCTAATGAAAGCTTATCTAACATATTTTTTCTTGATGTAGCTTGTTTTGCCTTAGAAGCATTTGCACTAAATCTTGCAATGAAAGCTTTTAATTCTTCCATTTTTTCTTCTGTTTTTTTATTTTGTTCTTCTTTTTGTTTTTGGATTAATTGACTTGCTTGTGACCAGAATGTGTAGTTACCTGTATAAAGCTGGATGTTTTTGTAATCAATATCTGCTATATGGGTACATACATTATCAAGAAATTTTCTGTCGTGAGAAACTACAATAACAAGATTTGGAAAGTCTATCAAAAATTCTTCAAGCCAAGCTATTGTATTCAAGTCAAGGTGGTTTGTAGGTTCATCAAGCAATAAAATATCAGGATTTCCAAATAGTGCTTGAGCCAATAATACTCTTACTTTTTCATTTCCTGCTAAATTTTTCATTTGTTCATAATGTAATTCATCAGGAATTCCTAATTCACTTAATAATGATGCAGCCATAGATTCAGCTTGCCAACCGTCAAGTTCTGCAAATTCTTCCTCTAAGTGGGCAGCTTTTATACCATCCTCGTCGTTAAAGTCAGGTTTTGCATATAATGCATCACGTTCTGTCATGATGTCATATAGTTTTTTATGTCCCATTATTACTGTATCAATTACTCGATATTCATCAAATTCAAAATGGTTTTGTTTCAGTACGGCTATTCTTTCGCCTTTGCCAATGTGCACTTCGCCCGTAGTCGGTTCAATATCGCCTGATAATACTTTTAATAATGTTGATTTTCCTGCTCCATTTGCTCCGATTACTCCATAACAATTACCCGGAGCAAATTTTATGGATACGTTTTCAAATAATGTTTGTGAACCAAATCTTACAGTCAGTTTATTTGTAGTTATCATATATTACTTTTCCTATCTATATTTTCAGCTATAAACAGTATAATACAAAAATAGCAAAATGGATTTTGTCAAATTTACTACAAATGTAACAGTTTGTTAAAAAATGTTTTATTTTAAAGAAATATTCTTGTCAAAAGATAATTAAGCAATATAATAAAGTGTACGAAAGGCACTTAATCTATGTTAAATATTACTTCACGTTTGAATCCACAAACATACACTAATCACAAACATTTCCAAAATATCAGTTTTTTAGGAAGACATCCAAGAATGGTTCAACCTGATTTGGTCATTGCTGATAGTTTTGTAAAATCTGAAAAAATAAAAAAAAGAGATATTAGTGTCTTAAACAAGCAATTAGTTCTATTCCCTTTAGATGTTGCATACAAAAAGAATATGCTTATAAATATGGGTGAAAATCCAAAAAATGTTTATAGATTGGCATCAGTTGCGGGTCCACAAGAATTTGAGAATTTTCTTAGCCAGCACAATGCAGATGAAGATTTTTACAAACCGGGCAATAGACCTGCTGCTAGAATAGCTGATATAGATTCACATGATATGAGTAATGTTCAATCAGGTAAGTATGGAGCAAATTTACATATTCACTCTGTACATTCAGATGGGCATTTGACAATATCTGAAATTCTTGATCAAGCTGTTGAATATGCTGACAAAAGAGTTGAAAAAAACGGAGCTAAAGAGCCTTTTTATGTTGCTATTACTGACCATAACACATTAGAAGGTTCAAAAGAAGCTTTGGATTTGATATATAAAAATCCGCAAAAATATAAAAACATTAAAGTTGTTTTAGGTGTTGAAATATCTGCAAAAACTCCTGAAATTAAAGGTTTTCAGTTCAAAAAACCAAGAACAACACATATTTTAGCAATGTGTGTTGATCCTCATGAAGAGGTTTTTGGAAATTATATAAAAAGCTTAAGTGAAACGAGCCATACAGTTATGCATGCCAGATATACAACTCTTGAGGAAATAGTTGAAAATTTGCAAGGTAACAAAAATGTCAAATTGGGTCTAGCTCATCCTGCTTATCCTAATATGAAGGATGATTTGAAATCGTCAAGCAGATACAAAGCAGCTGTTTTGGAAATGATTCAACAATTTCAAAGAGTCACAAAAGATAAAGGTCTTTTTGTCGAAGGGTATTACCAAGGTTATAAAGATGAATTATCTCTTGATAAAAAATTATTAAAATTAATAAAAAGATACTGTGACTATCTTGGATTGTTGAAAGATGGTGGAATGGATACACATTTTACAAGTATTTTTCACAGTTGCAGTAAATGGCATTTAAAAAAATAGTTATATTACTCTTCTTCTTGAAGTTTTATACTTTCTCCAAGTAGTGAAAAAGATCCTTTTACTACAACTTCTTCACCTGGTTTTATTCCTGAGATGATTTCTGTGTATTTATCATTTTTCTTGCCGGTTTGTACTTTTCTTTCTTCATATGTGTTAGATTTTGTTTTTACATAGGCAAAAGAGTAGTCTCCATATTGTTCCACTGCATCATTAGGAATTGCAAGGACATGTACTTTTCCCGTATTAACATACATTTCTGCATACATATTAGGTTTTATTGCAAGATGAGGGTTTGGAATATCTGCTCTTACTTCAAGAGTTTTTGTTGTGTTATCAAGAATTGGAGATACGTATGAGAGTTCTCCTTTTATTGTTTTTCCCTTAGATTCTTCAAGAGTTCCTCTTACTTGTTCCCCTACATGAAGTGATGGGGAGTCTTTTTCAAATGCATAACCGACTAGCCAGATAGTTGAAAGATCTGCAAGATTAAAGAGTTCTCTGTTCTTTTCTACAACTTCACCTGGGTTGATTTTTCTTTCAAGAATTATACCATTTTTATTCGCTCTAAGGGTTATGAACGGATATATTTTTTTTGTTTTTAATACAGTATTAATTGTATTTGATGCACCGCCATAGACTGCGAGTCTTTGTTGATAGACTTGAATTAGAGCATTTCTTTTTGTTTTTAGTGCATTTAGGTTAGCTTTGTCTTTTAAAAATTGTGCATTTGCAATTTCATATTCTGCACGTGATGAAACTTTTTGTTTATATAATGAACTTTCTCTGTTGAAATTAGCTAAAGATAAATCATATTGTGCCTTCATTTCGTTAATATTGGCATCAATTTCAAGAATTTTTTCAAGAAATTCCAGTTGAATTTGACTGATTTCGTCAGATTTTATTTGTACAATTGGTTGACCAATTTTCATAATAGAACCAGGTTCTACATAGACATCTGTAATTTTTCCGTCAATTGGTGAATAGACTCTTTCTATTGATTGATTTCTTGCTTTGAATTGAGCAGGAATAGTTATTTCCATCTCTAAATCCATTTCTTGGATTGGTTCTGTTTTTATATCTGCATTCTTTTCTTGTGCATCAGAAAGAGTAATTGTTTTATTTGATATCTTTTCTGTTTGGTTTTTGTGTAATGAACATCCACACAGACACAAAGATGTTAATATGATTATAAGTAATTTAAGATTTTTCATTTATTATCTCCGTATTTACTTTTTGTTGAAGTTTATAATTTGTGTGTAAAGAAATTATATCAGAAACTTTGCATAATAGAGGGATTAGAAATATAGTAAAAGATGTTCCAACTAATAGCCCGCCAAT
>CASECH010000126.1 GCA_949286405.1 uncultured bacterium | reverse complement strand
GGAGAAAAAAATGGCAAAAAAAGTAGTAGGAAAAATCAAGCTTCAAATCGAAGCAGGTAAAGCAAATCCATCACCACCAGTTGGTCCTGCTTTAGGTCAACATGGTGTTAACATCATGGATTTCTGTAAGCAGTTTAATGCTAAAACAGAATCTCAAGCTGGATATATTATTCCGGTAATTATTGATGTTTATGAAGACAGAAGTTTTTCATTCATCATTAAATCACCTCCAGCTCCGGTTTTGATTAAAAAAGCGTTAAACTTACCAAAAGGATCTTCAGTTCCTAATAAAGATAAAGTTGGTGAAATTACTCAAGAACAACTTGAAGAAATCGCTAAAATTAAAATGAATGACTTAAATGCAACAACCCTTGAAGCAGCTGTAAAAATGATTAAAGGTTCTTGCAGAGCTATGGGTGTTACAGTAAAGGAATAATGGAAGTGTTTTTATAAGCACGTTAATACCATGAAAGGAATTAGAAAATGAGTAAATTAACTAAAAAACAACAAAAAATGCAGCAAATGTTAGAAGGTTTTGTACAACCTGCTACTGCTGTTGATACAATTAAAAAATTAAAAGAAATTTCAAAAGAAGTTTCTAAGTTTAATGAAACAGTTGAATGTCACATGAGATTGGGTATTGATGTTCGTCAAGCTGACCAACAAATTCGTTCAACAGTTGTATTACCTGCTGGTTTAGGTAAAACTGTTAGAGTTTGTGTAATTGCAAAAGGTGCAAAAGCTACTGAAGCCAAAGAAGCTGGAGCAGATTTTGCAGGTGCAGAAGAAATTATAGATAAAATTTCTGATGGTTGGTTTGAATTTGATACATTAATCGCAACTCCTGACTGTATGGGTATGTTAGGTAAATTGGGTCGTGTATTGGGGCCTAAAGGTTTGATGCCTAACCCTAAGACCGGAACAGTTACAATGGATGTAGCAAAAGCTGTTAAAGATGCTAAAGCTGGTAAAGTAGAATTCAGAGCAGACAAACAAGGTATGATTCACTGTCCTATCGGAAAAGTTGAATTTACTGAAGAAGATTTGCTAAAAAACTATGCAACTTTAGCTGATGCAATTTTAAGAGCAAAACCTGCTTCTGCAAAAGGTACTTTTGTTAAATCAGTTTACCTTGCAACAACTATGGGACCTGGTATTAAATTAGATCCAAAAGTTTTTGCAGCTGAAGTAAAGGAATTAATTGCTTCTTAGTTTTACAATTTTTGAGGCGTGGGAGTATTCTCACGCCTCTTTTTTGGTATAAAGAGGGAAAATAATGGTGGACAGGGGCTTATTTATTACATTTGAGGGTGCTGATGGTTGTGGTAAAACTACTCAGCTTAATATGTTGGCAGAATATTTAACAGAGAAAGGGTTTGATGTTGTTGTCACAAGAGAACCCGGTGCAAAGGGTTTGGGTGAGAAGTTAAGAGATATATTGCTTAACTATGAAGGAGTTGTATCTGATAGATGTGAAGCATTCTTATTTTTAGCTGACAGAGCTCAACATGTTGATGTTATAGTAAAACCTGCTGTGGCTTTAGGTAAAATAGTTTTGTGTGATAGACATACAGATTCGACAGTTGCTTACCAAGGGTATGGTAGAGGACAGGATATTGATAGAATTAATCTGTTAAATAATATTGCAACGGATGGAATGAAACCGGATTTGACTTTTGTTTTTGATATAGATGTAGAAACTTCTCAACAACGCGTTGGTGCAGAGAAGGATAGAATGGAAAGTGCAGGTATGGATTTTCATAACAGAGTTCGTCAGGGTTATTTAAAGCTTGCAGAAAATGAACCAAATAGAATTAAAGTAATTGATGCTAAAAAATCAATACCTGATATACATGCAGAAGTCATAAAAATTTTGGATAATAAAATTTTTTAAGGTAAGCATTCCCAGTAAGTCTTTTTACTATCATATGGGCATGTATTTGATAGAGCAAATTGTGCACAGGTTATTCCATTAATGTTTGATTTACTATCTATGGAGCATTTGTTTGCTACTTCAGGGGAAGTGTTGTATCCTTCTTCTCTATTGCCGTTTTCATCATAATTACTTTCTGCTTCTGTAGTTGTAGGCTCAAATTTTCCAGATGTAGAAATATTAAATGAAAATACATCATGTCCATATGCATTAGGTCCTTTTTTAATTCCGTTTGTGTCAATGATGACCCAATTTCGCCCACAATTCTGAGAAACTGATATAGCACTGCCGTCAGATGTTATGACACTTCCTTCATTTCTAAATAATTGACTGCATTCTGGTAAAACTGCTTTTTTTAGTGTATATGTTCTGATTTTTGCTAAATATTTTTCATTTGTATCTTTGTTGATGTTTTCTATTTTTATATATTCTCTGTAAATTGCTTTTGCTAATTCTGGATAAGGATTCGTGCGATTATTATCATCCCATAATGGTGGAGCGTTAAGACTTGCTTTGTTATAAGCATTGTAAAAATTAGCATAAGATTTTTTAAAAGCGGTTTCAAGTTCTAATTTTTGTCTGTGTTGTATTAATGTGGGCATAGTTAATGCTGCCAATGTGCCAATAATACCGATTGTTATTAGAACTTCAGCAAGTGTAAACGCTTTTATTTTCATATTATCCTCCTTTCGGACAAATAGGTCACTGGCAATACCATGACTTTAGGGCAAAATAGGTCACATGTCAAGACTTAAACTTTTAGGCGAAAATATTGCAAAATATAGACAGAAGAAAGGATGGTCTCAAGAAAAATTATCTGAGGCTGTTGATTTATCGAGAGAGTATATAGCTAGAGTTGAGAATGGGCAGAAAAATATTAGTTTAAGAAAGTTATTTGCAATTGCAGATGCTTTAGAAGTTGAATTTTATAACTTAACAAATTTTAAATAAATAGCAAAAAAAAAATTTTTTGTTTTTTTTACTGAATAGTAATTGTGAAAATTTTGAAAGTAGGTAAAAATGACAAATTATGATGTAGCTTCTTATCCTCATGCAATGCAATCTCCTAGATCAAGAAAAGCAAATAAGATAGGTGCAGCTATGGTAGGTGGTCTTGCTGGTATGGGAGCTTATTATATTCCTGTAACTAAAAATAATTTTGTTGATCAGGCTTTTAAAGTTCATTCTAAAAATGTTAATGCAGATATTGAGGGGTTAAAGCAAGCTGCTGGGGAATTGAGTTTATCTACCCCAAGATTGTCTAATGAAAGCAAAATTTTATTGAATAGACTTGGAGTTAATGATAACTTAACTGATATTTTTGATAAAACGAAAACTCTTTCAGATGAAATTACAGATTCAGCCTCTGTAAAATCTATAAAAAGTGGTTTTGCTAGTGGTTTTGAAGCATTCAAGAAGAATGCGGATACGATGGATAATGTAGCTAGTGAAGCAATGAAAAATATTAAATGGAATAACTTTAGGTGGGGTATTGGTCTTGGTGCTGCTCTTATGTTGGGTATTAGTTGTTTGCTTGATAGAAGCAGTCAGTAGTAGTATCTGATTAAAATACTTCCTGAAAAACTTTGGGTGAATGGATAAAGTTTATAACATTTGTATCTTTAAAGTTTGCAATTGATTTTATATTGTTTGGATTTAAATCATTTTCTTTTGCAAGCAGTGCACCTATAATTGCTTCTAATTGTGACATTGGCATCATATTAGACGGAAGTTCTATACCCCATTCGTTTTTAAGCATTTGTTGAAGGAATTTACAATCAGCAGGAGAACGTTCTTTATTGCAAGAACTAAGGTTTAACACTTGTCGCGTTAAATATAATTCAAAACGATTAATTTCTGCCCCTTTTTCTTTTAGTGAATTAAAGAAGTCTGCTCCGCGAAAACTATAGCGTTGAGTCCAATGATCTTGATTTGGAATAAGAGGATTAGTTGCTACGAGCTGATATGGTTTTGATAAAATTCTCCATTTCCCGTTTAGCATGGTCTTATCCCAAGCAAGGGATATACAAATTTTTGACTGTTTTACAGATGAAAAATTGTCAAAGAAGTGTACTATATCATTCATTGTATATAGTTTATCAACAAGGATTAGTGTATTGTTACTGTCTATAATCGCAAGCCCCGAATCCATTGATGAATTTGAGGCAAGTGAAAGTCCAATGTAATAATTCATATTATCTCCATTAATCCGTTTATACCATTAATTGTGTTAAAATTAATGGTGCGTCTTCTGTAACAAGTACAGAGTGTTCAAAATGTGCAGAAGCTTTATTATCAGCAGTACTTACAGTCCATTCATCTGATGCCACAACTACTTCATCACATCCTAAATTTAACATAGGTTCTATGGCTATTACCATACCGTGTTTTAAAGGAGTTTGATCACCAACTTTGTAGTTGAATAGGAATGGATCTTCATGCATATTATGTCCGACGCCATGACCGCCATATTGTCTTACGATACCTAGTTTTTCTCTGTTTGCAACCATTTCTACAGCAGCAGAAACATCATCAAGAACGTTTCCTTCTTTCATTTGTTGTATTGCATTCATCAGTGCTTCCTCTGTTGCAGAAAGCAACCTTTGTTTTTCAGAATCAATTTTTCCTACAGGATATGTCCAAGCTCCATCGCCTACCATGCCACCATATGTAGCTCCTACATCAATACTTATGATATCCCCTTCTTTAACTATTCTGTTTTCATTTGGGATACCATGTACTACTTCTTCATTAATTGATGCACAGATGCTTGCCGGAAAGCCTTGGTAACCTAAGAATGTTGGTATCGCACGGTTTTCTTTTATTATTTTAAAGGCAATATTATCAAGTTCTTTTGTGCTTATACCCGGTTCTATTACTTCTCGCATTTTTTGATGAACTAAAGCAACTATATGTCCTGCATGTCGCATTCTCTTTACTTCATCTCTTGATTTTCTGTTAATCATAACTATTTTTTTACAAAGGAACAATATATTTATTGTTCCTTTGTATACCTTTCTTTACTTAATTACTGCTAATAATCTTTCCCATACTTCATCAATTGTTCCATTTGCATCAATTGATTTTAGAGAACCTTTTTTAGTGTAATATTCTACAAGAGGGGCTGTTTCTTTGTTATATGTGTCAAATCTTGATTGAGCTACTTCTCTTGTATCGTCTTTTCTTTGTGTAAGTTCTGTTCCGCATTTATCACAGATACCTTCTTGTTTTGGAGCTTTGAACGCTAGGTTGTATATTTCTCCACATTTTGGACAAGAGCGACGATTTACAATTCTTTCAACAAGTATGCTTGTATCAATATCAAAGTATACAGCAATGAATTTTGTATCTTGATCTTTATCAATTTCGGCATTCATTTTTTCAAGCTCTGCTGCTTGTTCTACACTTCTTGGAAAACCGTCAAGAATGTATCCGTTTTCACAATCTTTTTGAGATAAGCGGTTTTTAATAATTCTTGTTACTAATTCAACAGGAACAAGTTGACCTTTATCGATATATGATTTTGCTTCTTTACCTGCTTCGGTTTCATTTTTAATTTCCGCTCTTAGCAATGAGCCTGTATCAACATGAGGAAAGTTTAGATATTCTGCTAATCTACTTGTTTGAGTACCTTTACCACAAGCTGGTGGCCCTAAAAAAATTAATTCTTTTTTTGTCATATTAAATCTCTCTTTCTGTTTCAATCTTTATTTTTATATTATATCAAGCATGTTTTAAATTCAATAAAAAAAGACCGGATCACCGGTCTTTTTTATATTTATTTGTCTACTATGTATCAATGTTTGTTGCGTATACAGCGTTAGCTTCGATGAAGTTTCTTCTTGGGTCAACTTTGTCTCCCATAAGTATATCAAACAATTGATCACATAGCATAGCATCTTCGATATTTACTTTTAATAAAGTTCTTGTTGCAGGATCCATTGTTGTTTCCCACAATTGCTGAGGCATCATTTCTCCAAGACCTTTGAAACGTTGGATTTGAAGTCCTTTTTGACCTCTTTCGTCTATGATTTTTTGTAATCTGTCAAAAGAATGTATTTCGTATTGTTCAGTGTCTGTTTCCAGTATTAATGTGTCTTCTTCTTCTATTAGGTAGTCTCTGATTAGAGGATATGAAGCTTTTAGACGTTTATATTCTGAACTTTTTACGATACTTTGGGTTATGATTACGTGTTCTTCAGCATTCAAATTAAGTTGAATAGAATATTTTGCATTTTCAGGGTTATATTTCAATTCAACATTATAACTTGATGCTTCTGAAATGTTATAGTTTTCTGCGTGGTCTTTTAGATAATGATTCAAGTAGTCGATAATTTCATTCATTTTTGATTGATCATCAAAATCTTCTGCTTGAATATTTGAACGTACAAGACCCCTTAATACAACTGCTGGATAAAGATTTAAGATTGGGTTGTTATATGAATTGTAGAATGTAGACATATTTTTAACTAATTCTAATAATTCATCGCCTGTTTTTACTTTATCTTTATGTTTGTCAGATAGGCTTAAGTTTTTGATACCGCGTTCTTTAAGCATTTTGTCAAGAGCATGTTCGTCATATAAATATTCTGAAGTTTTTCCTTGAGTTACCTTAAATAAAGGTGGTTGAGCGATATATACATAACCGTTTTCAATCAGAGGTCTTGCATATCTAAAGAAGAATGTTAGCAATAATGTTCTGATATGAGCTCCATCTACATCGGCATCAGTCATGATAATAATTTTGTGATAACGAAGTTTTTCAAGATCTACCTCATCTTCGTTCTTACTTATGTTTATACCAAAAGCTTGAACCATTGATTGAATTTCGTTATTTCCATATATTTTATCAAGTCGTGCTCTTTCTACGTTAAGAATTTTACCTCTTAATGGAAGAATTGCTTGGAACATTCTGTTTCTTCCTTGTTTTGCAGAACCACCCGCAGAATCACCCTCAACTATGAAAATTTCACATTTATCAGGTTCTCTGTTAGAGCAATCTGCAAGTTTTCCAGGAAGTGTTGAGTTTTCTAAAACAGACTTTCTTCTAGTTAATTCTCTAGCTTTTCTTGCAGCTTCTCTTGCTCGTTGAGCTTGAAGTGTTTTTTCAAGAATCATTTTCGCAATCTTAGGATTAAATTCTAACCATTCTTGAAGTTTATCTCTTACTGCATCTTGTACTGCTCCCATTGCTTCTTGGGAACCGAGTTTTTCTTTTGTTTGTCCTTCAAATTCAGGGTTCGGGATTTTTACGCTGACAATAGCCGTAAGACCTTCTCTTACGTCTTCACCGGAAAGATTTGCATCTGAATCTTTTAGGATATTATTTTTTCTTGCATAATCATTTAATACACGTGTGATAGAGTTTCTAAAACCTGTAAGGTGAGTTCCTCCTGAATGTGTATTAATGTTGTTAGCAAAAGATAAAACACTTTCGTTGTATGCATCTGTATATTGCATTGCGACTTCTACTTGCATTTTATCTACAACTTTGTCGATATAAATTGGTTTGTCATGTAGTACAGTTTTATTTTTGTTTAAAAATTCCACATAACTTCCTATTCCGCCAACGTAGTGGAATATTTCTTCTTGTTCTGCATCGTGTCTGTGGAATATAATTTTAAGTCCTTTATTCAAAAAGGCCATTTCTCTTAGTCTGTTTGCGATTACATCACAATCAATTTCAGTTGTTTCGGTGAAAATTTCAGGGTCAGGCCAGAATGTTGTTTTTGTACCTGTTTTCTCTGTTGCTTCGCCTTTTTCTACCGGTGCTACAGGTTCCCCTCTCATATATTCCTGACGCCATACAAATCCTTGACGAGAAACTTCTACGATGTATTTTTCTGATAATGCGTTTACTACTGATGCACCTACACCGTGTAGTCCGCCTGAAACTTTATAACCTCCATCGCCAAATTTCCCACCTGCGTGTAGTACTGTATGTACAATTTCTAAAGCAGATTTATCCGTTCCGGGTTTTATGTCAACAGGAATTCCACGTCCGTTATCTTCTACTGTTACACTATTGTCTTTGTGTACAGTTACATGAATATCTGTACAGAATCCTGCTAATGACTCGTCAATTGAATTATCTACAATTTCATATATACAGTGGTGCAAGCCTCTTTGGGATGTTGAACCAATGTACATACCAGGTCTCATTCTAACAGCTTCTAATCCTTCCAACACACGAATATTGCTCGCATCGTATTGCTGAGATGTCTTTGTTTCGATAGCTTCATTATTATCAGGTAAATCTACTACTTCAATTTTTTCTTCAGGTTGTTTTGAAGCAGTTTCCTGTGCAGCTTCTTGAATTCCTTCTGACATATATTACTTCTCCCCTTAATTTCGTCTAAGTCCTTGCTAATATTATAACACAAACATAATTATATTGGTAATTTATGACAAAAAGTAACATGACTTTTATTGGATTGTATGTTATAATAAGAAAGAAAATGTAAAAAGGAGGACAAAATATGAGAATGTTGAATTTGAAAAGTATTTTCGGGGGGGGGGCACTTATTTAAGCTTATTTAGGTCCTTTTGTACTCCTTGTAATGTAATAAAAAATGGATTTACTTTAGCAGAAGTTTTGATTACTTTAGGAGTAATCGGTGTTGTTGCTGCAATGACATTACCTTCTTTGGTTAATAAATACCAAAAAAAAGTAACGGTTGAAAGATTAAAAAAGGCTTATAGTGTTGTGTCTCAGGCAATAGAAATGTCTGTTAAAGATCATGGAGATATTGAAAATTGGAATTTTGACTTGGATTCCCAAGAATTTACTGCTACTTATTTAAGTCCGTATTTTCAAAAACTTGTATCTGAAAAAAAAGTTAGTGGTACAGAATATTCAAAAACTTATGTTTTAGCTGATGGAACAACGTTTTATGGTTGGATGTATAAATTACAAAATCCTAATGTGTATGATAGAACAACCTTTTACCAAATTAAGTTTGATATTAACGGCGAGAAAAGTCCTAATAGATTAGGAAGAGATACTTTTATTTTTTATATTTTTCCGAGGAGGTCAACTTTTTATAATACAGGAAAAGGGGATTGTGCTAGAAATGTCTCAAAAGCGGGCTTGTATCCTGACGGGTATGGATATGATAGAGGTGTATTGTTAAATGATAGTTGGCGTGGATGTAACAAAAATGCTGATGATGAACCGCCAGCTGGTCATGAAGGGAAAAGTATTATTGCAGGAGCATTTTGTACTGCATTAATTATGGTAGATGGCTGGAAAATTGCTGATGATTATAAATGGTAAATATAATATTTGATACTTAGTCAAGATGTCGCATTAATTTTTTTATAAATTAGTCTTTAATGTATTTTGCTACTGAAGTTAATTTTCAGAGAAAATATAGGAGATTTTGTTATGTCTAAAAAATTAATGAGATCAATAAGTAAAATTATTGAAGATAGTGGTACAAATAGGATTACGATTTTTACAAATCATTTAAAAATTGACGGATATGTATTTGAGCCTGAAGGGCGTTGTGAAGAATGTCATGAAAGTTTTATTACTTTAGAAAATGCTTTGATTTGTAAATTGGAAGATTATTGTGTCTGCAATGATGATAAGTGTGATTGTGATGATTATATCTGCTTTAGGTATGATTGGTTAAATATAAATATTGCAGATATCGTTGCATTCAGTATTGTAAAATAGCCGAAACGAAACATCCCTCCTTTAGGAGGGATGTTTATATGTATAATTTTATCTATTTATTAAATAACTTTGCTTAGTGCATCAATTACGACAGGATCCCAGTTTTTGCCTGCTTCATTTTGCATTATATCAAGTGCTTGATTTGTTTCCATTGCCTTTCTGTATGGTCTGTCTGAAGTCATTGCAGAGTATGCATCAGCTACTGCTATGATTCTTGAACCCAGAGGTATAGAATTACCTTTTAGGGCTTCAGGAGTGCCACTGCCATTAAATCTTTCTGATTTGTATGTTATATATGGAACCACTTCTGATAGGAAGTTGATGTTCATTAAAAGATGCACACCTGAGTTTGTTTGGTTTTGTATCAATTTTAATTCTTCTTGGTTTAGTTTTCCGTTTGTTGCAAATATTTTTTCTGGTAATGCAATTTTTCCGATATTTTGTAATAGTGCTGCATAATATATCAAATCTGTTGTTTTTTCATTTAGACCAAGCTCTTTGCATATTAATTTTGCAAGTTTTGCTGTATTTTTTGAATGTGATACTGTATATTGATTCTTTACGTCTACTGCGTTTGCAAGATTTTCTACAAATGCTTGTTGATAATCGCACAAATCTCCTATTAAGGCAGTTAATTCCGCTCTAATGTGCTGTAAATCTGCTATTGAAGCTGCATCATCTTCTATTAATTTATTAGTTTCATCTATTTCCTTTTGTAGGGCCATTGATGTTGCAAATAGTGATGCAATGCTTTCTACTAAATCCAAATACTTTTTCTTTATCGGTTTATTTATTTCGTTTTGAATAACAATTACTCCAGCTGTGAGGATGTTACTGCACATAGGAATTGCTGTACATTTTTTATCGATAATCGTTTCTTTTTCTATGAAAGCTTTTACCGGTGTTAGGTCTTCATCAAGAGTAAAACCTTGTTTAGTATTTTTTATGGATGAGCCTACAAGAATTAGGTCTTTGTCAGAGTTTGTTTTTGAAAATTCGTATGATAAATACACTTCGCAATTTTCTACATCAAGCATTTGTGATATTGTTTTTGCAATTGATGTGTATATTGCACTTTCTGCATTTGTATCAAAACTGAGTACGCATAGTGTATTGTTGACTGAATATATGGAAATAAGTTCTCGAAGTTGATTTTTCAAACCTTCTTTTTTATTTTTTACATTTGAACCTATTTTTTTTGCTAATTCTTCAGAAATAAGATTTTCTGTAATGAAGTCACCTAAGTTTAATGCAAAAATCTCCTCTATAGGATCTTGTCCAAGCAGAGATTCTGATTGTGAAAAAAGTGAAACTCCGTTATTATTTTCTTCTCTCATTATTATGCATCCTTACACCTACATACATGCTTCATGTTTGTATACGGTATAAGTCAAAAAAACTTTAACGAAATCTGTAAAAAATTATACTAAAGTATAATAAATTTCATTCTAAAGTTTGAACTAATATCCAATTGACCAGTTAAATTCTTGAGAAGTTTTCTTGAAAGTATCAGAAGGAGCTACTACGGCTTGTTTTACTGCTTGGACTTCTATGACTTTTGCAGCTTTTTGAAGCAAACTGTTTTGAGCAACTTTAGTATCTACATTGTTGAATGATTTTAGTCTGTCAAGATTATTTTGTAATTCGGCGTTTTCTTCATTTAATGTTGTAATTTGTCTGCTTAAAGTGTTAAGAGTAAGTTCATTTGTCATTGAAAAGTAATAACTTACAAAAGCTACGCATACAAGCAGCCCTAATATACCGCATAATGTTCTGTTTACTCTTCTTATTGCCATTTCTTTCACGGTGTTTTCTCTTTGAAAGTATCCTTCAATGACAGGTGTTTCTGATTGAATAGGATTATTTACATAATTTTGGTTCTCATAACCATAATATTCTTCTGTTCTTACTCTTACTGTATTCAACTTTACTTCCCCAACTACCTTCAAAAAGCCTAATACTTTTCCTAACTAACCCTTATACATTTTGCAATTCTTAATTTCGCACTTCTCGAAGGTGGATTTTCTGATATCTCCCTGTCACTCGCAACTATTGGTTTTTTGTTTACCAACTCTAATATCGGTGGTTCACAGTGACAAATCATTTGAGTTTTATCACAATGACACTTTTGTGAGTGATATTTAAATAAGTGCTTCACTAATCTGTCTTCTAACGAGTGAAAACTTATTACGCTTATTATAGCACCAAACTCCAATAAATCCAACACATCATTCAGAGTATTTTTTACATTTGTTAACTCTTGATTTACTTCTATTCTAATAGCCTGAAAAACCCTTGTAGCAGGGTGAATTGACGATTTTATGTGAGGAGTGCAACTGATTATTAAATTGGCTAATTCACTTGTTGTTTCAAGCTTTTTCACTTTTCTTTCTTCCACTATTTTTTTTGCAATTCTTTTAGAAAATCTTTCTTCTCCATATTCTGAAAAAATTCGAACTAGATCATCTTCAGAGTAGCTATTCACAACGTCATACGCTGAAAAATCAGCATCTTGATTGAAACGCATATCAAGTGGTGCATCTTTAGAAAAGGAAAAGCCTCGCTCTGCTTTGTTAAATTGGTGGTAGGATGCTCCAAGGTCAAATATAATACCACCTGTAATTTTTTCGATACCTAAGTCATGTAAAACTCTTTTTATATTACAATAGGAATCTTTTACAATTGTTAAATTTTTGTAATCTTTTAATCTTTCAGAAGCAGCTTTTATGGCATCTTCATCTACATCAAAAGCAATCAAGTGACCGTCAGGTTGTATTCTTTTAAGTATTAGCTCAGAATGTCCGCCGCCTCCTAATGTGCAATCGACATATACTTTACCACTTTGGCAGTTTAACGCGTCTACTGCCTCATTTTTCATTACAGTATAATGTTTAAATTCTTCCATAAATCAATTTTAGCATAAAATTTATTGTGCAACTTGATTTAGGCCGTAATAATCGTAAAGGTTTATGAAGTTATCGTATGATACCCCTGCTTTTTTCTTTCCTGAGTTTATATCTGTAATGTAAATAATCATTTCACATTCTTCTAATACTTTTGGAAAGAGTGTATTAAAAATTAGTATGAAATATAAGTATTTTTGTACTTCGTCCTCTTTGATGTGTAATTCGACCATTAGTTTCTCCGAAAATCCCTAAACCCAACGACATATTCTCTCTTACGGTAGTCTGTAAAAAAATCTTTAATGATTTTCTGAGTTTTGTTACAAAATATTAAGACAGATAGGTTTGTATCTATCTGCCTTATTATTTTGTTTGAATTTATCTTCTATTTTATTGCAGAATTAACTCTTGCAATTACTTTATCTTTTCCAAGAATTGCCAATATTGCAGTCATATCAGCACCCCTTGTACGTCCTGTTACAGCAGCTCTTATTGCCCACATTGTAACTTTTGGTTTGATGCCTTTTTCTTTGAATTTGCCTCTAAATACTTCAAGTTTTTCATGAAGATTTTCTTCATCAAATTCCCAATCTTTAGCTTGAGCTACAAACTCTTTAAGTACTTCTTGTGAAGTTTCAGTATCAAGAACATCTGATTGTACTTCCGGCTCAATTTCTACACCTTCTCCGAAGAAGTATGGAACAGCATCAGTTATATCAGATAGCAGGGTAAGAGGCTCTCTTGTTACTTCTACCATTCTTGTATATTGGGCATCTGTTAATTCGGATAAATCATATTGAGTTAAATATGGTTTAAGTTTTTCCTTTAATTCTTCTATTGGAAGCATTTTTATATAATGACTGTTCATCCAGTTTAATTTGTCATACTCAAAAATCGAATTAGAAGATGATATTTCTCCAATTCTAAAGTCTTGAGCTATTTCATCAACTGTTTTTATTTCTTGACCATCTGAAGGAGACCAGCCTAATAGTGCTACGAAGTTGATTAATGCATCTGTTAAGTATCCTTTTTCAACAAATTCAGATACAGCAGTTGCACCATGGCGTTTTGACAATTTACTTCTGTCCGGTGCTAAAATCATTCCTAAATGACCAAATCTTGGAACTTCTGCTCCTAGTGCTTCGAAGATTAAAATTTGTTTGAATGTGTTTGAAATATGATCTTCACCACGGATTACGTGGGAAATTTTCATTAACATATCATCAATTACCACTGCAAAATTATATGTAGGAGTTCCATTTGATTTCATTATTACGAAATCTCCTAAAAGGTCTGTATCCATGTGTAATTCACCTTTTACAAGGTCATCAAATTTAAGAATTGAATTTTCATGGAATGCTTTTTGTGCTTTTGCAATATTGAATCTAAGAGCAGGCTTTCTGCCTTCTTTTCTTAATTTTTCTTTTTCTTCTTCTGTAAGATTTTCACATTTTTTTGAATAAACATAAGCTTGTTTATTTTTTGTTGCTAATTCTTTTTCTGCTTCAAGTTCTTCCGGTGTGCAGAAACATTCATATGCAAAACCTTTTTCAAGTAGTATTTGGGCATATTTTGGATAAATATCAAATCTTTCTGATTGAGTGTATGGACCGTAATCGCCTCCAACATCTGGTCCTTCGTCCCAGTTTAAGCCTAGTGCTTTTAAACTGTCGAAGATGTTATCAATATATGCTTGACTTGTACGTTCTGCATCTGTATCTTCTATTCTTAGAATAAATTTGCCGTTATTTTTTTTAGCAAAAAGATAGTTAAATAAAGCTGTTCTTGCTGTTCCAACGTGTAAATTTCCGCTTGGTGACGGAGCTATCCTAACTCTAACTTCTGACATTGTCATATCCTTCTTGCGTATTTGGCTGGTGTTTATCAGATTGTGCAATTCCGGTTCGTCTAGGTAAGCATAACCACGTTTTCGCAAACTGCCAAATATCCAAACTTGTGACGTGCCGGAGCGTGGTCGCGTTAATAGAATAGCACGCACAAATTTTAATTTCAAGGATTTTGAGAGATTTGTTGTATTTTTTGAAAAATTGATGTGTTGACGTAAAGTTAAAAAAGGTTAAAATAAGAGTATGAGAAGATTAACTTTGGTTATATTGCTTTTATTACTAATGTCTCCTATTGCTATTGCTGGGGATGAGGGACTAAATTTACCAAAGATTTTTGTATATACTTTGCCTGATGATACTTCTACTGAAGAAGATATTTCTCCGGATGATATGGATGCTCCTGAAAGTGATTATATCAATGAAATTCCTGAGCACGTAGTTGATTCTGTTGGGGAAGATGTCTTGGAAGAGATTAATTTATCTGATATTGAAGAAGATGATACTCCAATAGTCACGGCTACGACTTTAAAGGGGTATGCTGAATATGTTGAAGATACTGAATCTATATATTTAACGGATGAAGATGGTCAGTTTGTATTGAATTTGAAAGTTCCTCAAAAAATTGGAGCATCAAGTACATTAGATTTGTCAAGAAGTATAAATGGTAGTCACAATAATAAACCTGCGTCTAAGTATATTAAAGAAGAACATACTGTTGCTGACAGGAATATTGAGTCTGTTATGCAGGCTGGTGATTTTAAATTTGGTACTGCATTTGGACAAGAAGTGGATAATATTTCTATGTTAGAGAACTCTACTTCTTTATTTACAAAGTATGAAAGAGAAAAATTTTCTATAGGTTCAAAGTTTGAAAAAACTATGAATACTACTATTGGAACTTTTTCTGATGTGCTTTCTTTTGAACCTGAATATAAGTTAAATAATTACATTTCAATAAAAGAGGTTTTAAAAGCTAATTTTTCTAAAAATCGTAAAAGTAGTGAGTTGATTCTTTCTATTTCTCCTTATGGTAGGCACAAAGGTGACAGGTTAAGACTTGAATTCGGTGCAAGATATACAGTTAATCAAGACAATTCTTTTTATGGTACTCAGTTGAATTTTTCTACGAAGTTTAAATTGTAAAATTATAAAAATATTATTGTCTTAAGTCTATATTTTGTTTATAATCTAGGAAGAAATACTAAAGTTTATGGATTTGGAAAAGTACTGTATGGATGAAAGTTTGCAAGATTTGAATAATAATATGGAGCCTGTTGATGTGCAGGATAAGGATTCTCTTGCTAACAGAACTTTGCGAAAATCAAAAAGGCATAAAACAAAAACAAAGTTTTATTATTCATTTTTGACGGTTGTTTTATTGTTTTGTCTTATACAGATTGGTTTTGGAGTGATTCTGAATATTTCAAAAACTATATCTTATAGGGCTAAGATAGGTACTATGGAAAAAATAAGGGACGATGCTGAAATTAGAAATCAGGATTTAAAACAAGAAATAAAATTGTTTTCATCAATGCAAAGCCTTGAAGGAATTGCAAGAAATAATTTAAAAATGGCAGGTGAAGATGAAGTTTTAATTTTGATTAATAATAATACACAGACTCAAAAAAAAGTAAAACGTCATAAAAAGAAGAGTATAAAAAAATAATTGGTGAGCAAATGGCAAATGAAAGCGTATTAGGGTATATAAAACAAGCTTTTGAATTAAAAAGTCAGGAATGTTATAAGCAGGCTATTGAAATGCTTTATAAAGCTTTGGAAATTGAGAGTGATAATATTGAAATTCTTTTTCAGTTGGGAGAATTGTATTATCTGTTAAGAAATTATTCAAGAGCGGTTCAATTCTTAGAAAAGGTATTGTTGAAAAATAATGCTCATATTGATTCTTTAAAAATGCTAAGAAAGATATCTTTGGATGAAAATAATTATGATAAAGCTTATCATTACGCTAAAAAATGTTGCGAAATTGAAAAAAATTCTGAAAATATTGCCTGTTTGATTACTGTGTTAGGGAAATTAAATAAGTTTGATGAAATTGAAAAGTTAGAAAAGCAAGATGATTTATCTGAAAATGTTTTATACACAATTGCTAAGGTCTATTATGATGCGAATATGTCAGAAAATTCAAAGATTATTTTGGAAAAAGTTTATGAAATGAACCCACAAAATGAAGATATTTTAGCATTGTTAGGTAAGATTTATTTTGATAAAAGCGAGTATGACAAATCAAGGGAAATTTTTTTGAATATACCTAAAAATACTTTAAATCCTGAAGTACTCAATTATCAAGGGTTATTTGCATTGGAAGATATGAATTTTGTTGAGGCTATAAAATGTTTTTCAAAAGCCTCTAATTTAGATAAAACAAATTCAAAATATTTCTATAATTTGGGTAATGCATACTTTTATAATGGATGGTATGATGAGGCTGCAAATGCATATCTTAGTTCTGTAAGATTATCTCAAGACAATATGGATTATAGATATTCTTTAGCTTATTTATATTTTGAAATAAATAAATTTGATAAAGCTCAAGGTGAGGTGGATTATATTTTGTCAAAAAATCCTAAACATGCTCAGACTTTGGTTTTGTCAGCTTTATTAAAATTGCATAATAACGACTATTTAGGTGCCAAGATTCTTCTTGAGGATAATGTTAAAAATGGTATTGATGATGATTATACACTTGTATCGTTAGCTAAGGTATACTCAGAACTCAATTTATATGAAAAAGCTGAAGATATCTTAAAACAATTAATTGCTCGTAATTCAAATAATATAAATTATGTAAGTCAACTCGCAGAAGTATATATAAAAGAAAAAAAGTCTAAAGAAGCACTTGTTTTGGTTGATAATATTTTGAAAGATAATGAAAATTATATTTTAGCATATGCAATAGGTGCAAGAGCTGCTTATGAGATGGATGATTTAGATAAGGCAAAAGAATTTGCACAAGAGGCTATATCTCTCGATATGAATTATTCGCAAGGGTATTATTATTTGTCGTTGGTAAGGGCTAAAGAGGGAGATTTTGCAGAAGCAGTGGAATGTATGAAACGTGCAATTATGTATGATGTTAATAATCCAGAGTTTTATGCACAGATGAGTGTTATTTATAAAGAGGC
>CASECH010000125.1 GCA_949286405.1 uncultured bacterium | reverse complement strand
TTTTGTAATTGCTTCAAAAGGAGAGCCAAAGTTAGAAGTTTTTCTGGTTTTAACCTCTATAAATATGTACTTGTTTTTATGTCTAGCGATGATGTCAATTTCACAAAATTTTGAAAAATGTTTATTCCTTTCAATAATTTCATATCCTTGCTTTAGTAAAAATTGACAAGCTAATTCTTCGCCTGCATTTCCAATAATTCTACTGTTCAATGTTTTTTCCCTATTGTTTAATACCATTTCTTGCATAAGATGTGATGTCAATAAGTTTATTAACATCTTGAATATTGCAATTTTTACTCCATCTTGACGGACATATATCTATCCCGCCTCTACGAGTGTACAAAGCACATACAAATAATTCATCACCAGTATCTAAGATATCAAGTAGTCTTTTGAAAATCATTTCGCAGCATTCTTCATGAAAATGATATTCTGAACGGAATGAAGTAAGATATTCAATTAAGGAGTTCTCTTTGATGTGTTTTTTTGATTTGTAATATATGAAAACATCTCCAAAGTCAGGTTGGTGAGTAACACGACAGTTTGATCTCAAAGAGTCAAATGTTATATAGTAAGTATTCACAATGTCTTTTTGTTCAGTATCCAGTACTTGAGGTGCTTCTTTGTAGTGTTCTATTTTTAAATTTGATTCGTCTACAAAATCCATTATATTTTTGAATTCTGAAAATATTTCAACTCTTTCAGTGTTATTATTTATAAAATTAACAGAGACTTCAGTTTTTAGTCTTTCACTCATATCTTTTTCAATTTTATTTTTACAAATTTCAAGGCATTCAGTTATGTTATTACCGAGTCTTGTCATGTTGAAAGAGTTTAGATAGAGTTTTAAAGATTTTGATTCTACTAAAAATTCACTGTTGCAGTTATATTTTAACTTCATTAATCTAGTTACAGGAATACCATTTTTAGTAAGGCAAGAAAATTCATATGCGTGCCATACATCCCATCCGAAAAATGGTAAGGCATTATTATGGATATCATATTGCTCTCTGTTTTCAAATCTTGGAATTGCTACTAAAAGCTCAGGATTATATTTTTCACTTCCATCCACTTTTTTCCCTAAAAAAGTGGATGCGATTTTTTCTGTTTGATTATACATTTTTCCTCTTTATCTGTTTGTATATAATAATGTTAACAAATTTTTAAAGTAGTGTAAATATTTTTTTTATAATTAAGCAATTCTTTTGTATTTTCTGTTTTTATCTATATGTGAAGAAAGGTAGTGTCAATGTCTGTAAATCAGGTAAGTGCGTTTGATTCTTTTAATTTTAAATATCCAAAGAATTTTGCTACTTCTCAGGCAGTTGAGGGCGAGAAGAATCTTTCTAATGCTTCGGTTAATAATTCCCAACTGAAAGAACAAACACAAATGGATTTAAACCAAAATAAAGCTCAAAAGATACCTGAAAAAGATTATGGTAACGTCATTTGGTATACGATGACGGCAATTCTTTCAGCTATTGGGTTTATATTTCTTGGTAAAGGTGGATATTTAGGTACAAAAATTCAAAACTTTTTTTGTAAAGCTATTGCTAAAAATTCAAATGCCCCTGAAAGTTTTGGTCGAATAAAAGATATACTTGGTAAAAATTATAAGCAAACATTAGATGGATTAAAAAAATCAGGTCTGGATTTCCAAACTTCTGTGTTGAATGGTCAAAATATTTTAGCATATGAAAATAAATCTGGGAACAAAATAATTTTAAGTTATAAAAATGATAATCAACAAGTATTAAATGGGATTTCAGTTATTCACAAATCAGGTTCAAGAACAGATATAGATATATTATCAGGTAATTCAATTTCTATTGCAAGTCACTATAAAAATGGAGTTGCAACTAATAGGCTTTATGATGCAGGAAAATTTAAATCCTTAGAAATGTTTTCAATTGAAGATTTAACAAAACCGTTTTATGGGAAGGAATATATAAATGGCGGATATCGAGAGTATGTATGTCCTACAGGTGAGATAAGATATGCTCATAAATCTGTTAACGGAAAAAATAAATTCTGGACATTTATTCCTGAAGATTTGTCTAATAAAAGGTTGATCTCTGCTGAAGATTATAAAAATGCATTATTTGATTTGTTTTATAATTCTGATAGACAAATCAAAATAAAGTTAAAAGAATAAAAAAAGACCTGATTTTAAAATACAGGTCTTTTTTTTATAAGTTGTAATTTTAATTTATGCAATTTCCTCGTATTTTGTAGGGTCATTGAATAAATCGTAATTAATTTCGTTTTCATTGTCAGCAATCGCTGCGACTACTACTGTATCAGAAGTTACATTAACAAGAGTTCTCATCATATCTGTAATTCTTTCAATAGTAAATAAGAATGCGAATCCTGCAACAAGTTGTTCCGGACTTAAGCCCATACCATTAAGAATTAATGCAATAGTTATTAATCCAGCTCCAGGAATTCCTGCACAAGTAGAAGATGCAATCATTGCAAGTATGCAGATTTGAATTAGTAAAAATGGTGTCAATGCAACCCCATATGCTTGTGCCAAGAATATAACAGCTACTGTTTGCAATAGAGCTGTTCCATCCATATTCAATGTCGCTCCTAAAGGAAGAACAAAACTTGAAATTTTATGTGAAATACCTCTTTTTTCACAACAAGCAATTGTTAACGGTAATGTTGCAGATGAACTTGCTGTTCCGAATGCTACCATCATAGCCTCTGCAACAGCAGAATATAATGTAATTATTGAGACCTTAGAGAAGAAACGTAAAAATAATGGATATACAACAAATAACTGAAGTGCAAATCCTATTGTGAGTACAAGTAAATATTTTGAAATACTTGCAAATATATCAATACCAAAACTAGATACAGCACTTGCGGTTAAAGCAAATACACCGGGAGCTGCAAAGAACATAATCCAATCGGTTATTTTCATGGTTGCAGCAAAAACAGATTCAAAAAATGAAACAATAGGTCTGTTGACATCACCTACTTTAGCAAGAGCAACTGCAAATAAAAGTACAAATACAATTATTGATACCATATTGCCATCAGCGAATGCATGGAAAGGATTGCTAGGAATAAAACTTAAAATTAAATTAAGAGTGTTTTGCTGCTGTTCCATCGCATGTGCAACGGTTGTTTGTACAGCTGTTGCAGTGTTTGCATTTATGTAATGTGCTGCCCCAATACCAGGTTTAACAATAAGGGATAATATAGCACCTATTGTAACGGCAGCAGCTGTAATTATTGTATAATACAAAATCATCTTGGATCCGAATTTCCCAAGTTGTTTATTATCTCCAATACTTGTAATACCTATGATAATTGCAGATACAACCAATGGGATGACTACCATTTGTATCAATCTGATAAAAACTTGTCCAATAAATGTTAAAACGGTTGATACAAGTGCAAAATCTTTGCCGTGTAAAAATATTCCGACAATAATACCTAAAATAATCCCGAAAAATATGTGCCAATTCCTTTTGATACCAAGGCCGAGTGCAATCAGGATTTGCATGTGTAATTTCATATAGATAACCTCTTCATTCTTCTCAATAGTTACTCGTCTAGTATACAACTATTTAGTTTAAATATCAAATTTTTGCTTTAAAAATCATAGAATTGAGGGATAAATAATGAAACTCGGGATGACAAGATTCGAACTTGCGACCCCCGCGACCCGAACACGGTGCGCTACCAAACTGCGCTACATCCCGATTTGTACTTTGTTTTCTACTTTAAATTATAGCACTTGAAATAATTTTGCAAATAAATCTTGAAAAAAGACTAAAAAAGTGATAAAATCTTCATATGAATATTTTAGGAAGTTTAAATTTATATGCTAATAATATCAGATATTATTACGGTTTTGACAGAAATTCTACATTTGTTCGCGGCTTTTTGAAACAGTCTTATAAGTTTTCGAGGCTCTTGTCTGAGAAGGAGCTTTTTGCGATAGACAAGAAATTTTCTTTTCTATCTTTTGTGGCAATGGTATTTTCTGTTATTTTAATTATTTTGTATTTGTATTTGATCTTTTTTAATTTTTATTTGGAAATTCAAAAGTTTCCTCCATTTTTGTTTGCATTGACGCTTACTTTTCCTATGTTTTTGGCTGTCGTTTGTCCTTTATTTTTGGTTGCACAAAAATATGAAGCCTACTTAAAAACATATGGTGATTATCAAAAAGAGAAACAGACTTTTAGATTGCCACCTAATTCAGGTAAAAATACCGTTGCAGGTTTTGAGTTTCATAAACAAAGAATTATAAATGAATCTCTAATCGGTCTGTGTGTAATATTAGCTTTTACGTTTTTTGCTTTATTTTTTAATGCTATTCCTAGAGTGAGTAAAGATTTAATTAAAAAAGGTAATTATAAACTGGCTCTTTTATTATCTGATGTTGGAATAAAAATATCTCCGGTTTCTTCAATTAATTACGGTCATAGAGCTGTTGCCAAGTATTATTTGAAAGACTATTCAGGTGCTGCATCAGACTATGAGATGGCTAATAAATATTCGCAAGATCCTGTATATGATGCTGATTTATTTGTAGTGAAAAGCAAGATTTTAACAAAAGAACAATTACTTAATGAATATGACAAATCAATAAATGCTCAAGTGGATAAATATGATAAGTATTCTGCCATATATTCTAAAGCGAATTATTTATATAGTGTAGGTGATTATCAAGCTGCTTTGAATTATTATAATGAGCTGGTTGTTGCTTATTTGAAGGGTGAAAAGATAATGTTTTCTCCTGCTACATTGTATTTTAAAAGAGGTTCAACATACTCAAAATTAGGAAATGCAAACGCTTCTCAAAAAGATATTAAAATTGCTGAATCTATGTGTGTAGATTGTAATTATTCAAAAAATCCTTCAGTATGGCTCGATTATACTTTATCAATGGATTATTAATATTTTAAATATTAACCTGTTAAGGGATTGAGTTTATATTTTTTTTTAGGTATCCTAAGAGAAGACTTAGAGGAGAGAGAGATGCTTGTTTTAGAAGAATTAAAAGAAATAAATGATGTAATAAAAGAATTAGCTTCTTTTGTGCAAGAAGATGAGAATGTAAAACCTGATTTTGAAGAATATTTAAAAACAATAGGTGCTTATAACGGTGGAAATGTAAATTTTCAGTCTGCTTGTTTTAACTATATTTTTGAACGTAATCTTGGAGAAGACCACAAAAGTATTTTAGAATTATTTTTAAATAGTGAAACTAAAAAATCTGCCGGTACAAAAAAAATCGTAAAAGCTCTTATGAAATCAATTTCAGCAGTATTCGAAGTAAAAAAAGTTCTCAAAAACGGCTTTGATTTAAACAATATAATTAACGAGAAAGATTATAATGTAACATCTTTGGTAAAGATGACATCATTTAGAGGTATTGGTTCAGGGCAATTTATCGTTGCAAGAATTTTTGAATATGAAAAGAAACACTATTTACTGGAAATATCAGGGGTATTGCCTTCTGCCAAAAAGGATGACGCATTAAGATATTGTGTTGCCAAGATTATTCAAAATCCTGAATTGGTGTACTTAGATAATCCTGAAAAACAAAAAGAAATAGAAAAAGAAGTTGAAAATATTTATAACAAGTTTATTGAGTATTTTGGTAAAGATGAAGTTATTACTACAAACAAATTCGCGGATGACGTGATTGGAATGTTTAATGATTTCACGGAATTTGGTACTAAAGAGGATTATCAGGAAAAAATTCAAGAGCCTGAAGTGTATAATTATTTTGAAGTTTCTGAATTTAATAATTCTTATGAAAACTTTTTGGAGAATTCTCTTGGAGGTTTTTCTTCTCACAAAGAAACATACGATGTAGGTATTGTCTTTGATAGAGAACTAGGTCTTTATGCAGTACCTTTTTATGGGACATTCAATAAGATTTTTGAAGTTGAAAATCTTTCAGAAATTGGTAATTTTGCTGAATGTATAAAATACTATTTAGAAAATGATAAGTTTTCTGCAAATATAATAAAAAGAGTCGCAGACAAACATGCTAATTTCATAGAAGTAGTAAATAAGGCTTTAGGAACTTCTTATACATTGGATGAATTACTAGAAAAATACAAAGCAAGGTATTTGGAGAATAAAATCTTTTCATCAACAACAGTTTTGTATAAATCAAAAGCATTTTCTAAAACTTTAGGTATCATAGAGGAAGAAAGTGAAAGACCTGATATCCCTGAAGGAGTAGATTTTAGTAAGGTTGGTAGAAACGATCCTTGTCCTTGTGGCAGTGGTAAGAAATTTAAAAAATGTTGCGGTGCAAATTTATAAAAGTTCACTTAATGCTTTTGGACAAAGTCCTATAATATTTTCAAGACTGCCTCTGTAAGATTTTATATATCCCGGAGGCATCTCTTGTATTCCATATGAGCCTGCTTTATCAATAGGATTGAATTTTTCTATATAATCGTTAATTTGTTTATCAGTTAATTTTTCAAATTCGACATAACTTGTTGTCTCATTATGTTTGTATTCTAATGTTTCGCTATTTATTACAGCAATAGCTGTCACGACAAAATGAGTTTTGCCTGACAATTTTTTTAGCATATGGAATGCATCTTGCTTATCTTTTGGCTTGCCTAAAATTTCATTTTCAAGTACGACAATTGTGTCTGCTCCTACAATTAAGCTAGGTTCGTCAACTAAGGGGACAACTGCTTTTGCTTTGTTATATGCAAGATTTTCTACAAATGCATAAGAAAAAACCGTCGTCGTGTGTTCTTCAACATACGGTGACGGGATAACTCGAAATTCATACTTCATCTTTTTCATAATTTCTGCTCTTCTGGGAGAAGAAGAAGCAAGTATAATTTTTCCCATTTCACTGTCCCTTTGTTTACTACTTTTCTTGATTATATATCAAAAAAGGCGGACAAATAAATCTTTTTATTGCTGTGGGAAGCAGCACAAAATGCACAATGAAATTAGTATTGTGCACTTTTGTTATATCTTGCTGTTCTTGCATTTATAGCATAACAAGCAATGTTCAAACGCTGTTTTAATGTCATCATGTTTCTATACATGTTGGCATAATCATTCATAGCACCCATCATTTTGTTAGGGTCTACCATTGATTCCATATTTTCGTGATTGTCAACTTTTTCTTCTGCGTATTTTTTGACCAGCAGTTGATCAATGTAATCCTCAGCACCTATTGCCATTGGTGTCCTCCCAAATTAAATTTTTAGTGTGTGTTCCTATGTGTATGATTTTCCGTGTTTAAAATAATCGAATTTTTATATAGACTATCTTAAATATTCCTTATATATATACTAAGTATTTCTTTCCCAAAAAATTGCTTCATTTTTCAAGTAAAGTTAATATATCTTTACATTATTAGCTCGCCCATAATAAAAAAATATGCTAGAATTGAGGAATGGAAAATATAAAAATAATTTCGCCTGTAAAAAAGCCTGAGGATATCAAAGAATTTTCAAAATATACTAAATGTCGAGATTATTACGTCTATTACAAAAAGTTTTTGAATAACAATTTTGATTATGTAAAAGATTTTGTAAATGCGGCAAATGAGTCTTCTGCACGTGTATATATAAATTTTAAACATGATATTACTGAAGAGAATCTTCCTGAGATAAAAAAGATGTTGAGGTTTTTGAAAACTGCCGGTATTAATGGGATTTTTATTAACAGTTTTGCAATTTTAGAGGCTATTAAGATATTTAATTTACCGTTTAAGGTTATTGTCGACTCCTATTTTGATATTCATAATCTTTCAGGTATTGATTTTGTTAACAATTTTCACAAGGTCGATGAAATAATTATTACAGAAGAAATTTATATGAAAAATATTGCAAAGATAAAAAAATATACTAAATTACCTCTTGCAATAGATAGTGATAATTTGCCTTGGTGTGCTGAAGATATAAAAAAACTGAAAGCGATTGACAGTGTTGTAATAAAGGGAAAATTTGCAAATTCTGAAGAAATTCTTGAAGGAATTGAATTAGTTCAAAAAATTCTTGAAAAGCCTAAGTTATTTAAAAATCAGAAGTTACCATTTAAGCACGTTCGAAAAAGCATATATCAAACAAATCATTTTTCAGGTGATATGGTGAGTGCAGAAGGAAAGGATTTTAAGTTCAGTAAGAATATTCAAAATTTTGAGTGGGATATTAAAAAGCCAAGGATAAAGACTGACGGAGACTATTCTAAAAAAGATAAATACCATATAAACTTTAGATTATCAGAATTAGCACAGCTAAAAGAATTGGAGAAGTTTATAAAAAAGACAGGTGTAAATCCTGTATATTCAATTGAATATGGTGAAATTTTGGCAACTTGCGATTTAGCTAAAAGTAGTTTCCATGAAATTATTTTGAAAGTTAAAAAATTCTGTGCAAAGTATGGCATAAAATTTCAACTTTCAACTCCAAGAATATTAATAGAAAGGGATTTTGACCGAGTATATGAGTATGAAAAGCAAATATTACTTTCTGCACCTGCACCTGATTCTTTGATAATCAATAATATTGGTTATTTTTGGGCAGCTATCAATGATCCTGACATAAATCACATTCCAATAGAGATAGGTCAGGGGATAAACCTTTTAAACAGTCTTTCAATAAAGTGTTTGAATAATCTTTCCCCAATATCTACAGTTGATTTTACATCTTTTACTGATATTGAGAGTGCTATTAAGACAATAAAAAAAATAAAAAATGATATTCCTAATAAAAAGTATACAATAGCAGGCAATATAAGAGTTCCAAGTTTGGGCTTATGCCCGTTAAATAATGATAGTGCAATAATATCTCGTCTTTCTTGTCATGCACCTTGTCATAGAGGTGGGTATGCATTGCATGATCCTTCTTTGGATAAAGTTTTTCCTTTTACTTGTGATGGTTTTTGTAGAATGCATATGTTTGAAGATACCATCCTTGAAAACTTTAACAAGATGGATGAACTCGCGAAAGCAGGTGTTAACGAGTTTGTCTTTGACTTTTGTGCATTAAATGCGAAATTTGTACCGGTATTACTCAATAAATTTTTTGAAGATTAGTATAATTTATATTTAAGTACAGAATTTGTTCCCTGAGATGCTACAAATAGCATGTTCCCTGAGATGTGTATTCCATAAGGTTTTTGTACATTGGAAATGACAACCGAAACAGCTCCGTCTGTACTTACTTTTATAACATTGTTCTTGTTATAGTTTGAGATGAATATATTACCGTTTGCATCGCTAATCATACTTATTGGTCCATCAAGTCTTGTATCTTTAAGAAATACAATACGTTTACCATCAGGTGTTATTTTATAAATTGTATTGTCTGAGAAACATGCTACATAAAGATTTCCTTCAGAATCACTTGTAATTCCTGTTGGGCTTATAATATTGTCATAAATTGCATTATTTTGAGAAAAATTAGTTTCTGACTTTTTATTTTCTTGTTGTTCTTTTTTTATATTTTCAATACTTGTATTTAAACTTGATGATAACTCTTGGGCTTTTAAAAAAGGTTTTGTTCCTGAAGGAATAAGAGCAAGATATGATTTTGCTTTTTCTGGTTGACCTAGTTTAGCGGATAAAGCAGCTGCTTTGTATACAGATTCATAGTCATCCGGTTTTCTGACCATAATTTGTTTAAATACAATTAATGCAGCATCATATTGTTTTAGAAATTCCAGAATTGAACCAAGATTGTAATACGCATCTATATAATTAGGGTCAATTTCAATTGCCTTTCTAAAGCATGACATTGCTTTGTCATATTGACCTACTTTATAAAAATCGATACCTAAATTATATTCTAATTTTGCTTCAGTACTCGGGAAATAAGGTTGTGTTTCAGCTAGAGAAACACAACCTGTCATTAAATAAAATACAAATAAACTTATAATTAGTTTTTTCATCAAATTCTCCTTAATTTCCTTGTGGAATGTTCTTCTTCCCCACAAGGGATGAAGAGTTTGTTTTATTGAATTTCTTCTAATTGTTTGATAAGTTTTTCATTTTTATGTGCAAATTCACTACCTCTTGCAATTATAGCAAGTTTTAGAATATTTGCAAGATTTATAGAAGTAAGTTCCTTATAATTATCAGGAAGTCTTAAGCTCCAATTTTGTTCTCCAGATGTTCCAGGTCTGTTGTATACATCATATACATTAAAGAAATCTGTGAAGAATATTTGTATATTTTCAGCCTGTGATGCAAAAATTTCTACTAATTTTGTTTGAGCTAGGAATTCAGCATCATTAGTTAATCTTACGATAATATCATCTTTACTTTCTTCTTCTGCGAACAAATCATCTACAAGATTTTTTGCATGCAAGTATCCTTCATGCGAGTGAATGTGTTTATCAGCCCACATTTTAATTGGTTCATTATCATGAGTCCCTACCATGGCCCAAGTTTTTTTATTGATATTACAGCATCTGTATGGATCTTCAGGTTTGTCTGCTTCTACGAATTGAGTAAGTTTCATTCCTTGTAATCCATATGTTTTCATAACCTCAGCAACTGGATTTGTTAATGTTCCCAAGTCTTCACATACAATAGCATCTTTATCCAAACCTTCTTCTTTAGCAGCTGCAATTACAATTTTTTCAATTAGTCTTCCATAAGCTTTAATTTGAGTTTTAGTTAAAGATTTAACCCTTTTTTCTTTATCAGGAGTTAACTCTGTATCTAAATCTTCTAGTTTTGCAATTGCGTACTTAGAAAGTTCAGGATGTTCAGGTGAAGAGTATAATCTACCAGCTCCTTGCTCTACTTTAGGTTTTTTACCTGCTTTATATACCCAAGGATCAATCAAGCCTACAATATGGTCAATTCTTACTCCACCTGGGTTTTCTTTAAACATTTTTTTATAAAGGTTTTTCAATAATTGACCACCTTCATCTAAAGAGCCGTCAGCATTGTACAATCTTTCAGGATCCATAACAGGGAAGCCCCATGCTTGACCATCTTTTGAGAAATAATCAGGTGGACAGCCTAACATCCAACCTTCTAAAAATAGTGATTGATATGCCCACGTATCTCTATCAGAAAAAGCAACCTGTCTATCTGCAATCATTTTAATATCGTGTTTTTTTGCAAATTTTCTAGTTTCTTCACCTTGTTTGTTAAGAATAAATTGAACAAATTTATAAAAATCAATGTCATCAGAATATTTGTTTTCAATTTCCTCTATACGTTTTGCAAATTCCATTTTTTCTTCGATAGATTTAGGGTTGAACAGGTTTTTATCTGTTTCTGAATCCCATAAAGGCCAGTAATCGTTACCATGTTCAATGCTTAATGCTTCGTATAAACTATCCTTGTCTAGCCAAAAAGCATTTTCTTTTTTGAATGAAACAAATTCCTTTTCGAGTTTTTTTACAGGATTTGCTTTAAAATTATTCCAAGCTTCTTGTAAAGCTTCATTTTGCTTTTTGTATATATAGGAATATGCAGTCCTGTTTATTCCCTTATTAGGGTTCCCGTTAACGATTTCTTCATAAGTCTCTTTTGATAAAATATTTCCCCAAGTCCTTGTTGTTAATTCTTTAAGGTCTACAAACAATGGGTTTTCAGAAAAAATTGTCCCTGTGTATGGTGAAGAATCGCAATTTTTTGTTTTTCCGGCTGGACCAAGTTGAATTGCATCAAATAGTCCTGAAGAATATTCTATAAATTCTTTTCCCCCGTCGGTGTAAATACTCCCAAAACCTGTATTTTGTCCTTCAGCTGAAGGAAAACTACCATTATGCATAATAAATGCTAAGTTTTTCTTCCCTAGTGATTTAAGTGCTTTTCTAATAGTTTTTTTAGCTTTTTCATCCAATAAATTTGTTGCTTTTTCTAAAGTACAAACCATAATAAAAAAATACCCCTCTTCATATGTGTTACATAGCAGATGTTACCATGACATATTAAATAATTCAACTAAAGAGGTGTATATATTGTTACAATAATTTTTGTATATTGATAATCTAAACCTTAAATAATCTAAAGTAAATATTTCTTCACATTATAAGTGTTGATAATACTATATATGTAGGAATTATATGTTTTAATTTTCTTATAGTACTTGACTTTTTTCCAAAAATACTTTAAAATATCAATATAATTTTGGTTTTTATTAAAATGCTCTTTAATACAAAACATGGGGTATATAAGAGTACATAGTACAAAAGAAAGGTGAAAAGATTATGACAAAACGTTTCGGTTTTACTTTGGCAGAAGTATTGATTACTTTGGGTATTATCGGTGTTGTAGCTGCAATGACTATGCCTACTTTGATGAACTCAACTCAAGGTGCTCAATATAGAGCAGCTTACAAAAAAGCTTTATCTGCAATTTCTCAAGCAGTTACTTTGAACGTAGCACTAGATGACTACAATTTCTCAACTGCTTCTTCTGGTACAACA
>CASECH010000124.1 GCA_949286405.1 uncultured bacterium | reverse complement strand
TAGTATAACATATTTTTTCTTTTTTACAACGGGCTAAAAAATTCCTTTCTGCGGCTAAATAATCGCCCCCCCCCCGAAATTCATACATAATCTTTCCATTCTTACTCCTTTCATAGTTATCAATTATGAGTTTTCTTTTTTAATAAACTCTTTGCGAAATCTATTGCTTGCACTTCAGAAAAAAACACTCTGCCTTCACCAATCTGTTGTGTAATTTTGTGAGATTGCAACTGACTAAATATAGCATTATTTTTTATAACAAGCAATAGTTTAATATGTTGAGATTTCAACCTTACTATAATATCTTCCAGAGCAAAAATTGCCGAAATATCAAGTAAATCTTCACTGTCATAGTTTAAAATAAGATATTTAGTACCCAAAAGTTCGTCAAACTTAGATATTAATTGCGTTGCAGAACCAAAGAAAAACTGTCCGTCAATGTGGGCAATACGAATTTTATGTCTAAAATCTTTCTCTACCATTTTTTCAAGCTCAGCAATATCATTATCATAAACAGCCTTATGTATAATTTTTGCTTTATCTGCAACTCTTTTTGCATACAACAAAGCTGCAAGAGTAATACCTGCACCAACTGCAAATATAAGATTGTAGAACACAGTTAAAAAGAATACCGTAAACAAAACATACAAATCATCTTTTGGAGCAAATTTTACTACTTTTAACAATTTTGTATCAATGATATCATAACCGATTTTTATTAAAATTCCTGCAAGCACAGCAAATGGAATTTGAGCAACAAACCAAGAAAATTTTGATAATAAAAGCAATAAAATCGCTGGAGTTACAACTGAAGCAAACTTTGATGTAGCACCTGCATTTATAGCAGCAACAGTTCTCATCGTCGCAGCAGTGCCCGGAATTGAACCTGTTAAAGCACAAAATAAATTTCCTACACCTTGAGAAGCTAATAGAATCTTTGGATTATGTCTCGACTTTGTTAAAGAATCAGACACCAAACCTGTTAGCATACTCTCTGATGATAAAACAATTGCAATAGTTGCAGCCAAAGGGAGATACTTCAACATAATAGAAAAATCAATTGAATTAATCATTAATTTAGGAAAAGAAAAATCTACGCTACAAATCCTATCTACCGGTAAGTTTAGCTTTATTGAAACTAAAGTACCAAAAATCAGTGCCAAAATCTGTGAAGGGACTATTTTATTAACAGACTTTGGAATAAAAAATACCAAAACCAAAGTCATAACCCCTAGCATAGCTGCTTCTGGCTGAAAATTAGAAATATTTTTTACAAATGAATTTAAACTTAAAAATGATGAAGAATATGCTTTGTAACCAATTAAAGGATTCAATTGCATTAATATAATCACAAAACCAACACCATTCATAAAGCCTGAAATAACAGGGTAAGGAACATATTTAACAACATCTGACAAATTAGTTAAAGAAACTAAAATTTGCAAAAATGCAGCCATAATTATTATAGTAATAGCAATATTTATATCATACCCAATTGCCAACATTACACTTGCAAGTACTATAGCTACAGGACCAGTAGCTCCAGAAATAAGAGGGGTTTTAGGGCCAATTACACCTGCAACAAAACAAAGTATTATAGCACCCCAAATACCAGCACTTGCTCCAAAACCTGTTGCTACCCCAAAAGCCAAAGCCTGAGGCAAAGTCACAACCGCAGCATTTATACCGCCTAAAACATCCCCAGATAATATTTTTAAACGATCTTTTATATTCATATTCGTATTCTAACAAAAAATTTCATTTCTTCAAATCATTTATTATGCTATAATCAACATATGAAATTAAGAGAGATTTATGCACAAAAAGATGTAAGACATAATGGGATTTATGAATGGGTAAAACCCAAAATTTCTTTTGAAATCTTTCCACCCCAAAAAGATATTGATAAACTTTTAAATGAACTAAAAGTACTAAATACTTACAATCCTGAGTTTATATCAATAACTTGCAGTGCTGGTAACGCAAATAATAGTTCTATTGAAACACTAAAAAATATTAAAAATAAATTTAATATCAACCTAATGCCACACTTCACGTGCATATGCAGCAAAAAAGAAGACATAAAAAATAATCTAAACTATCTTGAAAGTATCGGGGTAGAAAATATTCTTGCTCTAAGAGGTGACGAACCTACAAATAAAGAAAACATATACAAAGACTTTCGTTATGCAAATGACCTTGTAAAATTCATAAAACAAGAAACAAATCTTTCTGTAGGGGTAGCAGGTTACCCAGAAGGTCATATTCAGGCCACTGATATTTATACAGATATTGAAAATTTAAAAAAGAAAGTTGATGCAGGAGCAGAAGCTATATTTACACAACTATTTTTTAATAATGATAAGTTTTTTAGTTATATCCAACTTGTAAGAGATGCCGGCATTGAAATACCAATAATTGCAGGAATAATGCCAATCGTAAATTATCATCAAATTACGAAAATGCTAAATCTTGCAAAAATAAGCGTACCTAAAGTTCTGCAAGAAAAAATAGAAAAATATAAAGATGATGAAAAAAGTATGACTGAATTTGGTATAGACTTTTCAAGCTACCAATGTCAACAACTTATAGATGCCGAAGTAAAAGGTATACATTTCTATACCCTTAACAAGTCATATTCAACTGCACAAATTTTAGAAAATATTTTATAGGAGAAAAATATGGAAAACATAAATCGTCACATAGAACACACACTTTTAAAACAAGATGCAAAAAAAGAAGATTTTATAAAGCTTTTTAATGAAGCCAAAGAACACAATTTCTTAGGTGTATGTATAAATCCTAATTACGTACCACTTGCAAAAAAAGAATTAGAAGGTACTAATGTAAAAATAGTAACAGTAGTTGGTTTCCCTTTAGGTGCAAACAGAAGTGAAGTCAAAGCTTTTGAAACTCAAAAGGCAATAGAAGATGGTGCAGATGAAATCGATATGGTATTAAATGTAACTGCACTAAAAAACAAAGACTATGATTTTGTACTTAACGATATTAAAGCCGTAAAAAATGTTTGTGAAACAAAACCACTTAAAGTAATTTTAGAGACAGATTTGCTTGAAAAAGCAGAAATAAAAAAAGCTTGTGAATTATGTATCGAAGCAAGAGCTGATTTTGTAAAAACCTCTACAGGATTTGTAAAAGGCGGTGTAGGAGCAAAAGTAGAAGATGTTAAACTAATGTTCGATACAGTATCTCCATACGGTCTAAAAGTAAAAGCATCAGGAGGCATAAGAGATAAAGAAGCTGCCATAAAAATGCTTGAAGCTGGAGCAGAACGTCTTGGAACCAGTTCTGGTGTAAAAATTGTAGAGCAATAAACATTCAAAATATAAACTCTCAAATTTTGACCATGCTATAATGTTCATTAAAAAGGTATAAGTATGGGTGATGAAGATAAGCAGTTTGATGCCACCCCGAGAAAACTCGAGCAGGCAAGAAAAGAAGGTCAAGTTGTTAAATCAAAAGATTTTTCAACTGCTTTGTCTTTGCTTATTTTATTCTCAGTAATACTTGGACTTGCACCATTTATATGGGATCAAATTGTACAATTATTTACATTAATGTATGAACAAATTCCTAATGGACATCTCTCTGAAATAGGAATGACATACATATTTACAATAACTGTGAAATGTGCAGCACTTATTATTGGACCAATACTTTTTATTGCTTGGTTTGTAGCCATAATGGCAGACTTTATACAAGTAGGACCTCTAGTTGCAACCGCTCCGCTTATGCCAAAACTTGATAAACTTAACCCAACTAAATATTTTAAAAACATAATGTCAATAAAAACACTATTTGAACTGTTCAAAAATATTTTAAAAGTAATTCTGCTTGGTTACATAGGTTGGTCAGTATATTCATCACATATCAAAAACATTCTTATGCTTGCAGCAATAGACAACAATTTTGCTGTTATGATAGAATTTGGGAAATTAATCACTGATTTCATTTTTAAAGCCTGCATAGCATTTTTAGTAATAGCAGCAGCAGACTATGGTGTTACAAAATGGAAATTTTTAAAAGATCAAAAAATGTCTTTTAAAGAGATAAAAGATGAATACAAAAACACAGAAGGTGACCCGAACGTCAAAGCAGCACTAAGACAAAGACGTATGCAAATGCTACAAAAAGGGATGATGGATGCAGTACCTGATGCCGACTTTGTAGTAACTAACCCAACACACGTAGCATGTGCTTTAAAATACAAATCCGAAGAAATGGCATCGCCTATGCTTATTGCCAAAGGAACAGAACTAATTGCAAAAAAAATAATAGGAATTGCTAAAGAACACAATATTCCGGTAATTGAAAACGCACCTGTTGCAAGAGCACTATATAAAATGGTTGATCTCAACCAACAAATACCGCCAGAACTATATAAAGCAGTCGCAGAAATCTTACTTTTTGTATACAACTTGAAAAATACTACAAATAAAGGTAGAATAAAGTAAAAAGTATGCTAGAATAAATTATTATCATGATTATACAAGATAAAAACAAATTAAAAGAATACATAGACATAGTAAAAAAAGTTGCAAAGGTGGAGCAACGACGTATCCCATCTCATATGGTAGAATATGAGGAACTTGTTTCCATAGGAGTTATTGCAGTTCAAGTTTTAATTGAAAATAAAACCCCTGAGCAACTTGAAAAGTATAATTCTGCATACATCGCAACAGCTGTCCGCTGGGCAATTAGAAATGAATTAAGAATAAGATATAAATGGTATTCTCTCAAGCATAAAGCAGAAGATGATTACGATGAAGAAGAAACAGCTGATGGTATTGACATGCAACAAGCAAAAGTAAGAGAAGCTGTTTATGAAACAATTCTTTCAATAGACGGTCTTGCGGCTGCTGCAAGTGATAATGACTCACCTTTTGATTTTGTCAAAGATCCTCATGCTATGCCTGATGAAAACGCTGAAATTTCTGAAATGGGAAGAATGATAAGGGAAGCTATTTCCAAATTACCTCCCAAAGAAAGGACCGTTGTTGAATATAGATTTTATAGAAATATGCAAGTAAAAGATATTGCACAACAAATAGGACTATCTTCTTCAAGAGTTACTCGTATAGTACAATCATCATTAAACTTCGTGAGAGATTACTTACAATCTAAAGATCTAAAAGGGTATTAAGATTTAACAATTTCTATTCTGTTATCTTCTTTTATTTCAATAGGTCCATTTTGTTTTTTGACATAATTTGCGGTGTAGACATTTTTATCTACATCAAATTTTTTGACAATATAATCAGGATTTGGATTTACAGGTAAATAGTTATCTCCTCCAAGTGCAAAGAAGTCATCACAAGCTACCGTAAATTTTCTTGTTGTGCTTGGATTATTAATATCTATTTTGGATTTGAGACCTTGCTTGTCAGTATAAGTTAAATCAAGTAAATCACCTTTATCATTTATCTTATATTCTAACCCTGACACCAGTAGTATTCCAGGTTTGTGATCCGGATGCAAGAATGATTTTGCTCCTACTTTTATTGCATCTACAATTTGTTTTTCAGACAAGCTACAAATCATCATTTTATCTTCAAAAGGTGTAACATCGTTTATTCTTCTTGAATCTAATTCACCTTGAGCAAAGAACCCTCTTATATTACCGGCATTTAATATTGCAATATCAGTACCTAGTTCTGAACGCATTGCATCAACTATAAAATTACCGTGAGGATTATTTGAAACTAATCTTTCTTTTGGAGCCGGAGGTGCGGATTTTATTGTTGCAAGAACTTCAGGTTTTCCAATAATAGACTCCACAGCAGTCTTAAATGGCAATGTTCTTGTAAAAGTACCTGTCCTTGTTACATTATTTTGAGCCTTAACAATATGACCATCTTCATCAAAAGATACATTCAATATTCCTGCAAATTCACCATCCTTACCAATTTGGGTAAGAAGAACAGGATGACCGGATTTAGAGTATAATAAATTATTATTTTCCTTTAATCCCTTATACAAATCATGAGTATGTCCGCCTAAAATAATATCAACACCATCAGTCTGCTGAGCTAATTTTTTATCAATTTCTTTACCTAAGTGAGATACTAAAATAATTTTGTTTATTCCCTGAGATTTTAAATTATTTATTTCTTCTTGAACTTTCTTAATGGTTTTATCAGCATCATCAACTTTTATATCCTCTAAAGATTCTCTTGTTCCGACTCTTTCCAAAACATCAGAAGGAGCAGTTCCTATTATGCCGAATTTTTCACCATTATGTTCTTCTATAATTGATTTTTTTATTTTACCTTCCAAAGGACTACCTGATTTTACAGTAACATTTGCAGCCAAAAGGGAATACTTAGAATCTTTTATTGATTCTGCAAGAGCTTCCGGAGTAGCATCAAGTTCGTGGTTTCCTAAAGCATTAACTGTAATTCCTGCCCAATCTAAGAAATTACTTGCAACTTTATTAGTCATAGGATTTGATCCTAGAAGAATATCTCCAGATGCAAGTTTTAATTTAATATTATCTTTATCACTATTCATTGCATCAAATCTTTTTGCGACTGATGCTATTCTTTCCATATTAGTCATTTTCCCGTGAATATCGGCAATATAAAAAATACTTACATCAACAGGTTTTTTAATCGGTGATTTTGGATAATCCGGAGATTTGTTTGAATTAACTGTCGAGTAAGTAAATGAATCTTGTTTTTGTATATTATTTAGTTTTTTGACACTTTCAGATATTATAAATTGATTAAACTTATTTTTATTAATCATCATTGGTTGAGGAGTCAAAAAGCTACTATCAAAAGTATTATTAATCATGTTTTTTACCTTTTTCAGTATTTTCCTATAAATTTAAAACTCATCAAAATAAAAATTGCTTTAATCTGAAAAAATGTTACATATCTTTAAGTAAATTATTTTTAGACTTAATGTCCTTATATGTTTTTAGTCCTTCAATCCAATTTTCTACAATTTGCATATCTTTTTCGGCAATTTGCTTTGGCAAAGCGGCATGATGAATTTTAGGCAATAAAAAGTCCTCATTATACTCCAAAGGGCCTGTATTATTATCATCAGTATCATTACATATAAACATAACTTTATCGTTGTCATCAAACCTAAAACCAATAATTGTAATTTCATGCCCATTTATAATTTTCATATTTTCATTAACTTGAGTATAACCAATAATAACAGGTTCTCCTATCCTTAAAGATTCTAAAATCTGTTCTTTCATTTTTGAAAAATTAGTTTCATACCCGATTAAATGACCATCATCATCAACTGTTTGATATGTAACAGAAATTTTATTTTTATCCTCAACAATAGATTCGGTAAATGTTTTTTCAAATTCAATTAACCCTTTATCACTTAGATTAAATTTACCCTTTCTTTTATCTGTTAAAGAATCATAAGCTTGCTGAGAACCTGTTTGCATAAATGTTGATTGCATCAAAACATCAATCATAGATCGTTCAAGAGGATCCTTATCAATCGTTTGAATATGAGCTCTGAATATAGAGTTTTTATCAGGTCTAAAAGTAATTTTTGCCTTATCAAAACTCTTCGCGATATACGGAATTTCAAAAGCATTTAACAACCACATTGCATCAAGTGTATTATCTGCAAGATTGTTTAAAGAAATAGTCTTATCAACAGACATTTTATGAGAAGAAAGACCTTCTGCAAATCTTGCAAATTCTGCCGGAGTCTGCCTTGCCAAATTAAATTCTATACTAGCTGCAACACAGGTACCTGAATGGTTTATATTAACAGCATCTTTAGCTAATTTTTGATGAATCAAATTATCTTTATCCAATTCAGAATGAGAATTAAAATATAATTTAACAGCCTGATTTTGATATTCTTCAGGAATGTTACCAAATAATTGAGTAATTTTATAAGGATTATCAATAATATTTATAGTAGCAATTAAAAGAGATTTTCTATCTAATCCCCTTGCTCTTGGGGACATAGCCATCTTATAAAGATTATCAAGTACAGTTGAATTATCATTAGAATTTGAATTCAACAACAGACCCGACTTCAACATAGAAGATAATTTTTTTCGTGTATCTTTATCAACAATTGACAATATATCAGAGTATTTTGCTTTTTCATCACGAGATACAAAACTTGTTCTCGGATAACTCATTTCACCATTGAAAGAAATCCCTACACATAGATTATCACTAATTTTATTTTTAGAATCAGGTAATAACTCACATTCAAAGCTACATAAATTACCACTAGCCTTAAACAATTTAAATATGTTATAATTATGTAGTTGAGAATTAATAGGGTTAATCCGCACGATTAATACTCCATATTTTTACCAATTATATCAAAACAAAAAAGAAAAAATTTTGCTAAACAAAGAAAATATGTTGGAAAATATAAAAATAAAACCACTCACAAAAGAACAACTAATTATTTCAATTGACAGACTAACTCGTTTTAAAAATACTGAAACGAAATATATAAGGGTATTTACTGAAATTATCAGTAACAATTTAATTTGCCCCAAAATAAAAAAAACAGAACTAGAAAAGTTAAACTACAATTCCATAAAAAATTTAGCAGAACAAATAATTAATTACTCACTGGAAAAATTAAATCTAAATTTAGAACAAGACTTTACAATTAACCAAAAAATTTTTGACTACGAAAATTCTATATTCGAGCTATCTGAAAATACTAACATCTTACTTCAAAATAAAATTAATTATAAAGCCTTTATAAATCTTTTAGGAGATAATATTCCACAAAACCTAGTATGGCTTAAAAATTTAGATAAAAAAGAAAATATAAATAATTCTCTTTACCCAATAAAAATAATATTACTTTGCGAAGGAATAACAGAAGAAATTCTATTACCGGAATTTGCTAAGTTATATAACTACGATTTTACAAAAAATGGAATATATATTATTTCAGCAGGCGGGAAAAATCAAGTCGTAAAATATTTCTACAAATTCGTACAAAATCTAAAACTACCAATATTTGTACTTCTTGATAATGATGCAAAAGAAAATCTTGAGGAAATTAAACCCAAATTAAGAGATATAGATAAAATTCATTTACTGAAATGTGGAGAATTTGAAGATTTACTACCAAATAATCTTGTTATAAAAACACTTAACTATGCGACAAAAAATATTTCGATTGCTCCTATTGAAAATCTTGAAAGCTATACTCGTAAAGTTGAATTTTTAGAAGATTTCTTCAAACATAGAGGTCTGCATGAATTTAAAAAAGCAGAATTTGCAGAACTGGTAAAACTCAATATAAAATCATCTGAAGATACATCAGAAGAAATTAATGAAATAATATCTGAACTAAAAATCTTAATCAATAACAACAAAAAAACTAGTTTTCAATAATTAAATCTAAATAAAAAAGGGATCTTTGTCCCTTTTCAAAATGGAGTTTAATGTATACACAAAAACATTTTTATTAGTTACCAACAAGTCTCAAAGCTTCTTCAAGTAATTCTTTGTTTGAAGAAATTAGTTTATTTGAAATTTCCATTTGTAATTTTGCCATTTGGAAATATGAAATATTTCCTTTAAAATCAGCATTAGACATCTCTAAAAGTCCTGAACGAATTTCACCGTAACCTAATACAGGCTTACCGGATTCTTCAGTTTCCAAAAATTGACCATCTTTAAATTCATACAAAGCAGCAGCATTATGGAAATTTCTTGTAGTAATTCGATACAACGGTACAGAACGCTTTCCACCATCTGCTTTACCATATATTGTACCGTCACCTTTAATTTCATAATCATCATACTTTCCTAAATACTTGCCGTTATTAGGATCAATCCACATTTTAATATTTGTAGTCGGAATATCTAAAGCTCCACCTTTCATTGCAGTTTGTTGATAAAGGTCAGAAGTAATTGATTTAGTGCCTTGCATAATTTCACCTTTATCATTCAAAATATAACCTTGCACAGTATTACCACTTTTATCACGGTAGACACCTTCCTTATCAAAAGTAAATTCTCCTAATCTTGTATAAATACTTTTACCATCTGCATTTTTCACAAGAAAGAACCCTTTTCCTTCTAAAAATAAATTTTCATTAGAAGTACCAGGAGTAGATTTACCTTGACCTGTTTTCTTATCATAATCTTCAGCGATAGCACCACCTAAAAAAGTTTTGAAATTAACTTGTTTTTCTCTAAAACCTGGTGTATATATATTGGTCATGTTATCTGCAATAACATCCATCCAGTTTTGTGTTGATTTTTGAGTATTTAGAGCAGTAATATAAGAATCATTCATAATTACTTATTCTCCTTATTATTATTTCTTCTACGTTGTTCTTCCTGTTGTTGCTGTCTTGAATTACTATAATTCAAATCACTGTATGGCAAGTTTTGTTCATCAAATCTTTGTCTTAAAAACGAAATATTATTTTTCAAATATTGCTCAACAGCCTTATCTCCTGGAATAAAGTTGGCCATAAGACTACCATCTTTATTGACTTTTAACACTACTGAAACATCTTTATCAAAGTCAATTCTAAAAGCTTGATTTGTTTTCATAGATTCGCTTAATTTTTCCATCAATACTGATGACACTTGGGCACTTTTTTGAGCTTTTTCAACACTTTGTTCTGTTGCTTGCTGTATTTGCTGTGCAATACTTTGCATTGACATATTCTCTGAATTCTTAACTAAATCTGAAAAAAACAATGCATCTCCATCTGTCATTTTCATGGAATTATCTGTATATGATATTGAAGCCTTAAGTCCACTAAAATCTGAATCAACACTATCGAAATACATGTTGTTAGCAGAAATTAAATTTTTTGTATTAAGTAGTTCCTGTATATTTTTAGTCAATAAATTCTGACTTTCATTATGATATTTAAAATCCGTAAAATTAACAGAACCATTTAAATTATACATCAAATCGTCTTCTTGAGCATTTTTATCTTCACCTTTTTCTGAAGCTTTTTTATCAGAGGACGATTTTTCTGATTCATTAGCAGAAACTTTTTCTTGCTCTTTTGAATTTTCTGCGGACTTAAGCTCTTTATCAAAAGAAGACTCTTCTGTTTTTTTAGAAGATGAAGTTGATTTAGCTTGAGATGTATTAGAAGAAGAACTTACGTCCGCTGTTGCTGTTGCTGATGAGCTTGATCCTACATTCATACTTTTAGTTACCCTCCAATTTATCTAATTCTTCTAACTGTTTCAAGATTTCAGCTTCCTCTTCTTCTTTTCTTTCAAGTGATTGGTGAAAAAATCTTGTAACACCGAGTTCTGAATATCTTTTTAATTCTGCAGCTTTTTCTTCTGCAATATAGGCTTCTTTATTTTTTTCTTTGTGTTTTTCCAAAACCTTAACAGCTTGTTCTAACACAACTAGTTTTTGTTTTTCTTCATCAAGTTTTTTTTGAGCTTCTTGACGTATTAACTCAAGTTGATCAGCCTTTTCCCAAAGATGAATGAGGTATTTATCGTATGTATCATACATCATTGGATCAGCTTGACGCATATGCATTTTTGTTTCTTGAATTTCTTGTTCATTTTTTCTAATATTTTCTTCGGCTATATATACAGCCTCTTGAGCTTTTTGAACAACTTGTAATTGTTCTTCTTTTTTTCGGATTCTGAAATCCAGAACTTTTTGCAAACGGTATCTGAATGGCATTTGTCTACTTTCTCTCGTAATTATTATCACCTATTGAGAAAGTTCTACAAACATCTAAATGTATGATATTGATTTAATTAATTTTCTAAAAAAGTCAACATATTCTAATCCAGAAGTGTAACTCCCATGCCAGTTGATCTTTGGGTATCACGTTTATAGTAACCTCTGTTTGTTCTAATATCAACACTTTCACCTGAACCTGTACCTTGCATTGCTCTTTCAGCTTCAAAATAATCCATATATGCAGGATCCATTTGAGGAGTAAAACCTGTAGGGTAACCTCCAAACATGTAATTACCAAGACTTCCGATCATACTTCTAAAACCACTTCCTGAAACAATTGGTGGAGTATAATATTGCTGAGAATTTTGATTTTGATAGCAAGGCTCATAAGGTGAAGTTTGATATGCTGAATATGCTTTATACTCTTTTGAAGCTTTTTCTATAGTTGCAAATCTATCTTTATAATTACCTGATTGATTTGCTCCAAACATTTTAGTTTCAATTCTTTCTATTCTTGACTGTGGAGTATCATATGCATAATTTCGACCCAAAATCTTTCCTTCAATTCTTGATAGTTTATTTAAGTCTATCCCGTTCAAATCAGATTTATATGCTACATTTTTTACAGAAGTATCAATATATTTATCTGATTTTCTAAAAATTATATTTGGTCTTCTATATCGATAATTATAATTGTAAGGTCGATAATATCTTCTTACTGGCTGATTATAGTAGCCATTATTGTTATAATAGTTTCCGCTATAATTGTTGTAATAAACCCTAGGATAAGTCGTGCCATAACCGAAAGAATTAGTTCCATAACTGTAATTATAAGGAGAATAAGCAGGAGCAACAACTCGTCTTATAATTGCGGCATCTACACTAGGCATAAAAACTAACAATCCCAAAACTAACAGTAAAAATTTTTTCATAAATACAACCCCTTACAAATAAATTGCTCTATAGTGCAAGAATAAAAAGATTTGTAAGTATGCACATTCCCAAGTAAGACAATAAGAAAAGATAATTTATAAATTTGTAAAAATTTTGCATATTTTAAAAGCATATGCTAAAAATAAGATATGAAAAAGCAAGTTATAGCATATTTACACACTCACTGGGACAGAGAATGGTATAGAGAATTTGAAGTATTTAGATTAAGACTTTTGAGAGTTTTTGATAATGTCTTAGATATGCTTGAAAGTAATAAAATTCCGTCATTTTACTTTGACGGACAAGTAAGTGCACTATTAGACTACTTGGAAATTAGACCTGAAAAAGAACCTATTATTAGAAAATTAATTTCTGAAAAAAAATTGTACATTGGACCATGCTATACACTTGTCGATGAATTTTTAACAGATAAAACTGTTTTTGAAAAAAACCTTGAAATCGGACTTAGAATTTCAAAAGATTTTGGTTGTACAGATTTTATAGGCTACCTCGCAGATACTTTCGGGCATAGCCAAAATATCCCTAAAATATTTAAAAAATTTGGAATTGATAAATGTGTTGTATGGAGAGGATGCGGGGATATTCCTGCAGAATTTACTTTTAATGGCATAAACACCGTAAATCTTATCCGAGGATATTTTATGGATATATTTTCTGCACCAATGACCATAGAACAAAAAGCTGAATGGCTAAAAGGAAATTTAGATAAAATCTCAGAAAAATCAGGTAATTATCTACTACTACCAATTGGAGCAGACCATTTAGGAGTAGAACCGGATATTACAGAACAAGTAAAAAAAGTAAATTCATTACTTGATGATTACGAAATAAAACTATCTAACCCGTTTGAATACTTTGAACTTGTAAAAGACAATTTTAAACAATTTGAGTGGAACGATGAACTAAGAGATAACAGTAAAACATTCATCTTACAAGGTTCATATTCAGCGAGATTAAAACTTAAACAATACAACATAAAATGTACATATTTGCTTGAACAGGCTAATAAATTACAAAAAAAATACGGAGCTGGATATAACTCAATAATTGAATATGCATATAAATTACTACTCAAAAACCAAGCACATGACGGAATTTGTGGTTGCTCTACAGATTTAGTTCATCAAGAAAACATTACAAGGTATGAAAAAATAATTCAAATAGCAAATACTATCATTGAAGAATTAAGACTTAAATACAATTTCAAAACACCAATAATGCAAAGTATGGAACTGCTTCCAGAGTATAAAGTTATCTCAAAACATTTCGGAGTAGAAAACTCTCTTTTATACGACACTCAAAAAATTCCTGTAACTGAAGACTTCACAGATATATACACACAAAAATACTCTCCAACTGCCAAACCTAAAATTAAACTTGAAATTAAAAATGGTAAAGTATTAATTAATAATGATATTGAGATAGAATTTGTCCGCTTTAAAGATGAAGGAGACACCTATAACTTTGGAGCTGTGGCAGACGATATCGGAGAAAAGGCTGAAATTTTCTCTTTTGAAAATAATATAATTAAAACAAGTTTTTTTGATATTCAAACAGATATAAGTGGTGAATTAATTAATTTCAAAATAAATTGGGATAATAAATTAAAAAACAAACTATGGCAAGTAAAATTTAATCTCAAATCACCTGTTACAGAAACATATTCAGAAGATATGAATACTATTATAAAAAGGGAATTCAATTCTGATTATGATATGCGAAAACACTTACCCAAAACAAGAGGCATTGAAGTTAAAACAAATTTCGCACCAATGCAACGATATGTTGGTACACAAGGATTTGGAATAATTACTCAAGGGCTTACTGAATATGAAGTAAAAAATAATTCACTACTTATAACAATTTTGCGTAGCACTGGCGTAATTTCAAAC
>CASECH010000123.1 GCA_949286405.1 uncultured bacterium | reverse complement strand
TATTCAATGCTATCCCAAAACCTTTTAAAGTCACAGGTAGACTTTGGAGGTTTACCTGGTTGTTATTACTATTCAACTGGTTGTCTTCCTGCCAAATGTGTTGAATATAATGATAATGGAATATGTAAACGTTATGAAATGATAGATGGTTCTCCTTTAGTGAATGATGTATGTGGCCCAACACCGGATTGCTCTGAATTCACAGCATTATTTTTAAAAAATTTGAAAGTAGTGAAAGTATGTGATAAAAACGCATATAGCAAAGGTTGTTTAGCATATATAAAAGGAGCTGATGAAATCCAGAAAGAAAATAATCCGGATTTGTCTGATGAAGAAATTAATAAGAGTATCTATGGAGCAAATTCGGGTTTTTATGGGAGCAAAATTCGTAATGATTCAATAGCATACGTCCTTTCAGATGGTCAGGTGTTATTTTCATTTAATTATCCTTTTAATTCTAGGCTTTTTGCTGTTGATGTAAATGGACCTAAGGGGCCAAATAAGTGGGGGTATGATGTCTTTGATTTTAACACTAATGGAGATACAAGCTCTGGAATTAAAATAAAAGGGCGTAGTTTAGCAGAAAAAGGTGGTACTTCTGCATTGAATATGATAATTAATATGAGTAAGTAAAAAAGAGGCATTAGGCCTCTTTTTAGTTGTATGTAGTTTTTTGCTTAGCTAGTTAAGAAGATGCGTTAGTGAAATAATTCTTATAGTGAATTATTTATTAAAATAAACTTTTTTGTTCATTTATGTTAATTCTCTTATAGCCAAGATGTCTGTATGTTTCAGGGGAAACTTTTCTCCCTCTTGGAGTTCTTTGAAGTAGTCCTGCTTGAAGTAAGAATGGTTCACATACATCCTCAATAGTTCTTACATCTTCACCAATTGCTGCAGCAATTGTTTCAATTCCAACAGGTCCACCATCATATTTTTCGATAATTAACTTCAATAAATTTCTATCAGTGGTATCAAGCCCAAAATTGTCAATTTTGAGGATATCAAGAGATTGATTTGCTACATCTTCTGTAATTTTTCCGTCATGTTTTACTAGTGCGAAATCAGATACTCTTTTTACCAATCTGTTTGCAATACGAGGAGTTCCGCGAGATCTTTTGGCGATAGCATGTGCACCTTCTTCTGTAATTTCAATATTTAAAATCCCTGCAGTTCTTTTGATTACCTGAGATAGTTCTTCTTCTGTATAGAATTCCAATCTGTGTATTATGCCAAATCTATCTCTTAATGGACCTGAGAGCTCTCCGGCTTTAGTTGTTGCTCCGATTAGTGTAAACTTTGGTAGTGGAACGCGAATAGTTTTTACCGTCTGACTTTTACCGGTTGTCATGTCTAAAAAGAAATCTTCCATTGCAGGGTATAGAATTTCTTCTGCAACTTTATTTAATCTGTGTATTTCATCAATGAAAAGAATTTCTCCACCTTTAAGGGACATCAAAATGCCTATTATGTCTCTAGGTCTTTCAAGTGCAGGTGCAGAGGTTATTTTAATTTCAACCCCCATTTGTTCTGCTATTACTCCGGCGAGAGTTGTTTTACCAAGACCTGGTGGTCCATAGAACAGTAAATGATCAAGCGGTAATTCTCTTTTTTTTGCGGCTGCAATCGTGATTTTGAGAGTTTCTTTCAATGCCGATTGTCCAATATATGATTCAAATGTTTTAGGTCTGATACAGTTTTCAAAGTTTTTATCATTATCTAAGCATTCACATTTAATAACAGAATTCTTCTTTTTTTCTGCCATTGTTCTATTGGTTTCAAAATCATTATCGTCTGCAATAATACTCATTGTGTTTCCTCTTTTTTTATGATAACATAAACTCAATATTAAGTGTAATTGTTAAGAAGGAGATCTTATGAGAGTATCAGAACGTTTAGAAAAAATTCCTCCATATTTGTTTGCGGAAATTGACAGAAAGATTGATGAAGCGAAGGCAAAAGGTATTGATATAATAAGTTTGGGTATCGGTGATCCTGATAAACCTACTCTGGCTCCTATTGTAGAGGAAATGCATAAGGCTATCGATAATCCAAAAAATCATGATTATCCTCCTTACAATGGAACTGTTTCTTTTAGAAAAGCTGCTTCTGAATGGATGAAAAAACGTTTTGGAATTGATGTGGATCCTGATAAGGAAGTTTTAGCAAATATAGGCTCAAAGGAAGCTATCGCACATGTATTTTTTGCTTATGTGGATAAAGGTGATTATACATTAGTTCCTGATCCGGGGTATCCTGTTTATAAAAATGCTACTATATTCGCCGGTGGTACACCTTATTCTATGCCTTTATTAGAAGAAAATGGTTTCCTTCCTGATTTTGATAAAATTCCTGAAGATATTGCTAAAAAATCAAAAATCATGTTTTTGAATTATCCAAATAATCCAACCGGTGCTATTGCTGATTTAGATTTCTTTAAAAAAGCTGTTGATTTCTGTAAAAAATATGACATTTTGTTATGTCATGACATGGCCTATTGTGAAATGACTTATGATGGGTATGTTGCTCCTTCTATTTTAGAAGTTGAAGGTGCAAAAGATGTTGCAATAGAATTTTATTCGCATTCAAAATCATATAATATGACAGGATGGAGAGTTGGTTTTGTTGCAGGTAATGCAGCTGCTATTAAAGCTTTGGGTACTATTAAAAATAACATTGACAGTGGTACATTCAAAGCAATTCAAGATGCAGCAGTAGCAGGATTTAATGTTGATAAAAAATATATTGATGAGCTTAATAAAATGTATCAAGAACGTAGAGATGCAATGGAAGATGGACTAAAAGAGCTCGGTTGGGATATTAAACCTTCTAAAGCTACTTTCTACTTGTGGTTACCAGTTCCAAAAGGAATGACTTCTGAGGAGTTTGTAACTGTTATGCTTGAAAAAGCTCATGTGGTTGTTCCTCCTGGAAACGGTTATGGAAGGTACGGAGAAGGCTATTTCCGTGTTGCACTAACTAAAGATGTTCCAACTATCAAAGAATGTATTAGAAGAATGAAAGAGGCTGGTATTCGTTATAATTAATAATTACATCTTTTGATGTATGTAAAATTGTTGTTATAACAGCTTTGCTATGATATAATTCTCGTATGGAATGTCCAAAATGTGGTTTTGAAATAGATGATAAAGCTATTGTGTGCCCTAATTGTAAAAAGGTACTCAAGTTAATTTGTCCTGTTTGCAAAACAGTAAATGATACTAATACTTGTAAAAAATGCGGTTATGTGATTATAACCAAGTGTCATAAGTGTGGCAAAATAAATCAAACCGCAGTGAAAAAATGCAAAAAATGTGGTTTTAGTACTGAGCAAAGTGTAATTCTTAATGAATCAAATACTGATGACTTTGTGTTGATGACTATTGATTTTCCAAATTTAGATGAAATGAAGTCGTTGTTAGGAAGTGCTAAATTATATAATAAATTCAAGTTAAATCTGGACAAAGTCATATTTGATTATACTAAATCTGTAGGTTTGCGTCGTCAAATTATAAAGAATACTTATATAATTCGTCTTGATAAAGATTATACATTCAAAGCTTCAGCGTCTAATGCAATTAAAACTGCCATTGAGCTTTTAAATAGAATTACTGAAATGAATTGTAAGCTTACAACTAAAAAGAATGCTTCTGTCAGATGTAATGTTTTTCTTTTAAAACGTTCAATACATGATAATCCTTATAATTATGAATCAGGTTATAATATAAGTCTAATAAATCAATCTTTGAAAAAGAAGGAAGATAAGGTTTTGAATACATTCCAGGTGTTAACAGATCAAAGTGTGTTTGAAATACTGGAAAATGATTATAAGATTTCTCCGCTTAACTCTGTAATGGTAAATAACAAAATGGAAATGTTTTACGAGGCTGATGTTAGAGATCTTGTAAGAGTTGAGTTTCCTCAGGAGGAAGATGAAGACGAAATAAAAATACCGAATTTTGTTCAAAATATGCTTGTAGAACAGGACAAACTTGATGGTATTGCTCTTAATAATCTTGATAAGAATGAGGATCCTGATAAGATTTATGATTTGGAGACGATCAATTTTGAAGAAATTAATTGTGAGTTTATTCGTACTGAAAGTTTAGATGTGTTTTATCATATTGTAAATAAGCTTCAGTCAAATCCAAAATCTATTATAGGTATTAAGACAGCTGATATTTATAAACCTTATTCAATAAAAGTTTTGAATACTATTGAAAATTTAGGTTTGTATAATAATATCATAACTGTTACCTGCTATGATGAAATGAAATATGCTCCATATTCATTTTTTAGAGATTTGCTCGCTGCAATTTTTGAGTATACAATTTCGCAAAAGCTTTTTTCTCAAAATGATTTTACAATGTTTGCATCTGTTGATCCTGACGGACTAGTAAAGGATCTTATAAATTTGAAAGAAAGAAATAATTCAAATTCAGAGGATACAAGATATATTTATTTTGATATTTTTCTGACGTTGTTGCAGGCTATTCCTAAGACTCTTATTTTTATTGAAGATTTTGATAAAATTGATTCTAGTTCTTATGATGTTTTAAAATATATTTTTGAAGCTTTCGATAAGTTGGAAGTAAGTTATCTTATATCATATAATCCTGATTTTTCATTACACAAGCAATCTCATTTCTTACTATCTAAGCCTTATTATGCTGAAATTAATTTAAAGCCAACTCCTTTTGAAAAGTTAGTTGAGGAAAATAAGGATTATTATAGAAATATTTTGGACAATTTTTATTTTCATAGGGTTGCCAAATACTCTTGCGGTAGTATTTTGTTTATTGATATAGCAATTCAATATTTAATCGAATCCGGAGTGTATGAACCTAAAGAAGACAGTATTGAAATGGTTAATCCTAAGACGATAATCATACCTTCTAGTTTAAAACGTTTAATGATTAGGCGGCTAAATTTATTAAAAGATGATATGAATGCATTGAAATTCCTGACTTCTGTTGTTTTGTTAGGTACAAGAGTGGATGTTCCTACAATTGAAAGTCTTGGATATGAAAATGTTTCTGAAATAATAGATAAATTATCACATATGGGGTATGTTTATTTTTATAATAATTGCTTGTATTTCCCTAACTATAATTTGTTAAGAGAGTGTGTTTTGGAAGTAATGCCTCCTGTATCACTTAAGGAAATTGCAAACGAGCTATTTGAAAAAGTATTTGACTATTCAATGCCAAGCCCTGTGAAAGCATATTTGTACAGTATTCTAGGAGATAGTGCTAGTGAACAAAGAGAATGGGAACTTTTAGCTCAAGTCAATTTATCATTGGGAGATTTTAGCTCTTATTTGAATTGTACCGCTAAAATATTAGAATTGCTTGAAGCTAGCCTTACAGAGGAAAATTCTGAAAGTATAGAAAATTATAAACTCCAATTGTATGAAAATATTTCAAATAATTTATATGAGTATGTGCCTGAAAAGACTTCTGATATTGCAGAGTTAACTTTGAAAAATTTAGAGGCTTCAAATGAAGTTGATAAAACAATTATGCTTTGTAATAAGATGATTCAGGGAAATTTAATAGATGGGAATTATTTTCATGCTCTTGAATTGACGCATAAAGTCTTGTCACTTTTACCTCCAGCATCTTTAAATCCTGATGCTCCTGATTTTAACAGTTATTTCTTTCTTATGTCATTAATTCATATTCATATTCTATTTAATATTGGTGCTTTATGCGATTGTATGGAAGTTGGGTATAAGGTTTTGAATGTTGTATCAGAGGCTTCTATTCCAAGATTAAAGCCTGAATATATTGATGAAGGTGTATTCAGAAATATGCTGATAGATGCTGTGGGATATGTTGCTTTAGCTAATGTTTTAATGCTTGGTGGAAATGTCCAAGACTTTTTGAATATTGTAAGGTCAGACTTAAATAATATACCAACTTCATATGATATATTTGTTGCTTTGCAGGATATGATTCATGGTAGAAAAGTTAATCTGAATATTAATAATTTTGATAACAATGATCGATTTGGAAAAGTAATTTTTCACATAATGACTGCTTATTCTTCATTTAATGGCGATTATGTTAATTTTGCGGAGCAAGTATATAAGGCTAAAATTTTAGCTAAAGTAAATTCAGTACATCAGTTGGAGCTGTTTTCAGATTTGCTAATAGGTTATGCTTATATGAACATTGGTTCTTATGAAAAGGCAGAGGATATTATATATAAGATAATCAAAGCTACAAATGCTAATGGTATGACAAATCTTCTTTATGTAGCTTGGTATGTAATGAGTGAATTAAAACTTAAGTTAAATCAGTATGATGTAGCATACGGTATCATAAACAATTCTTTGATTCATCTTGAAAAGTCTAATATTACAACTGAATATTTATTAATGCTGTTTAAATATAATATGTTTAAGACTCTAATGTTTAAGCGTCAATATGATAAGGCTGAAATATGTATAGAACAAGCAAAATATTTAGCTGAAAAATATGGTGTTGTATTTGATTTTGATACAAATCCTGACAAGTATATTCCTATTGAAGAGAACATTGAAGAGTCTGAGTCTGGGATATCAAGTTTAGAATCTGATATGGCTACAATAGATGACTTAGAGTAGTTAAAAGATGAAAGGGGAAGGGTAATGAAAATATTATTTGCAGCAGCGGAAGTAGCTCCATTTTCGAAAGCTGGAGGTTTAGCTGATGTAGTGGGTAGTCTGCCAAAGTATCTGGAAAAAGATGCAGAAATTGCAATTTTCACACCTCTTCATGGTTTGATTGATCTTAATAAATATGGGATAAAAGAGCTTGAAAATTCTGAAATGTGGCTTACCTTTGGAAATCAAGGACATAAGTTTAGACTTTTCATGTGTAAATTACCTGGAACAAATATAAATGTCTTTTTTGTGCATAATGATTGGTACTTTACTTGTTTTAAAGAAGTATATCCAAAATGGTTAGATCCTAGATATGAACATGAAAGGTATATCGCTTTTTCCTTAGCAGTATTAGAGTATGCAAAACTTTTAAATTTTAAAGCTGATGTGATCCATGCTAATGATTGGCATACCGCAATAATTCCTGTTTATTTAAAAAGTAATTACAGGTTTGATGATTTTTGGAAAAATACAAAGACTGTGTTTGAAATACATAATCTTGCATATCAAGGAGTTTGGTTTGAAGATGTATTAGATTTCGCGAATATGCGTAAAGATATTGTATACAATGAGTGGGGAGTAGAGCACTATGGTAAGGTAAATTGGATGAAAGGTGCTATAAATTATTCAGAAAAAGTTGTAGCTGTATCTCCAAATTATGCTAGAGAAATTCTTACCGGTGAATATGGTGAAGGAATGGATTATACATTAAGGATGAATCAACATAAATTAGTTGGAATCCTTAATGGTATTGATTATGATGTATTCAATCCTAAAACAGATAGAAATATAATCAAAAAATATGATTATAAATCCTTGAAAAATAAAGAGGAAAATAAAAAGAAAGTATGTGAAGAATTTGGACTTAAGTATAATCCTAAAAGACCACTTTTTGCAATGGTATCAAGGCTTGTTGATCAAAAAGGTATTGATTTAATAAGACAAGTAGAAAATGAATTAAAAAACACAGAAGCTGATTTTGTATTTTTGGGAAGTGGAAATAGTGATTATGAAAATTTACTCATATGGCTTTCAAACAATTCATCTAATATAAGAGCTTATATCGGATATCGTGCGGACTTGGCAAATTTAATTTATGCGGGTAGTGATTTTTATTTGATGCCTTCAAAATTTGAACCTTGCGGATTAAGTCAGTTAATTGCTATGAAATATGGTTCTTTGCCTGTTGTAAGAGCGACAGGAGGCCTAGAAGATACAGTGGTAGGTTATCCGATGGATAATTCTAACGGATTTAAATTTTGGGGTTATGATGGTTGGAGTATGATGCAAGCTATTTATTGTGCGATTGGAGTTTATAATGATAAATACACATTTAATGCTATGCAAAAATCAGCCATGATAGCAGATTTTTCTTGGAGAAGAAGTTCTCAGGAATATTTGAATTTGTATAAAGAATTAGCACAAAAATAGTTATATAATATATTATTATGCAGGAAGAAATTAGGAAGTCTTTTTATAAATTACATTTATCTATTATTATATCTTGTTTTACAAGTATTTTTGGCCGTTTAATTACCTTGAATGAAGGATTACTTGTGCTAGATAGGCTTTTAATTTCTTTCTGTATTTTATTGTTTTTACTTCTTATAAAAAAACGTTTTTGTTTTGTAAAATTCAAAGAACTCACAAAAATATTAGGTGTTGGTTTTTTAATGGGATTTCATTGGTTATTTTTTTATGGAAGTATCAAGTATGCAAATGTGTCAATAGGTATAATTTGTTTTTCATTAGTAAGTCTTTTTACAGCATTACTTGAACCGCTTATAAATAAACACAGAATATCTTTTAGTGAATTATTTTTTAGTCTAATTACCCTATCAGGTATAATGTTGATATTCCATTTTGATTCAAGATATCAATTAGGAATTATTTTAGGTGTAATTTCATCATTTTTAGCTGCATTATATACTATTACTAATAAAAAAGTAGCAACTCATCATCCGTCGGTTACTATGTTATTGTATGAATTTCTTGGAGGCTTTATTGCTTTGTGTTTGATTATGCCTATTTATTTACATTATTTCCCTGTAAATTCTTTAATTCCTACCCACAGAGATTTTTTATATTTATTATTGTTATCTTTTTTCTGCACAATTGGGCTTTACTTTTTACAAATTCAGGTCCTGAAAAAAATATCAGCATTTACTGTAAATTTAACTTATAACTTAGAACCTGTATATACAGTAATTTTAGCAATGTTAATTTTTCATGAAAATAAAGATTTGAATATAGCTTTTTATATTGGTATGGGACTAATTATTTTGTCTGTTATTTTACAATCATTATCTTTTATTTATTCAACAAAATATTCAAAAATATAGTAATTTATGGTATAATAGTAATGTAAATTAGAAAGGAGCTCGTATGAAAAATATTTGTTGGAATTTAGGGGGGGGGGCGATTATTTAGCCGCTGAAAGGAATTTAATTCCCCGTTGTAAAAAAGAAAAAATATGTTATACTAGTGATATGAAACATCACTTTAGAAGTATAAAAAACGGATTTACCTTAGCAGAAGTATTAATTACTTTAGGAATAATTGGCGTTGTCGCCGCAATGACTTTGCCATCAGTAATCGCAAATTATCAAAAGCAGCAGACAATCGCTAAGTTGAAAAAAGCATATTCAGAAATAAGTCAGGCAATACGAATTTCTGAGGTTAAGTATGGAACGATGGATAGTTGGGATTTATCTGATTTTTCAACTACTCAAGAAAGAACTGATTATTTTGCACAAAATTATCTTTTTCCAAATATTAAAATCCTTCAGAATTGTTCTCCTTCATCTGAAAAATGTTGGGCTGATACGTCTACTATTGATGGAAAAATTTCACAAGTTTATAAAAATGGATTAGATGGGAGAAGTTCTTTTGTTACTGCATCTGGGTATTCTGTTTATTATTGGGTTCATGCACTTGGAAATGGTGGCTGGTTAGTTATTGATATAAATGGTTTAAAAAAACCTAATAAATTAGGCAATGATGTCTTTCTTTTTATTATGAGTTGGGGAGATAGTGGCTCTGTTGGTTCTTCAGATTCATGTTTGAAACATAAGTTGGGTATTTTCCCTTATGGAGTACACTGTGCTTCGTTATCTCCAACAAGGGATGAATTAGCTGAGGGTAGTTTTGAGTATGGAGGAACATCAGGAGGTTTTAATTGTAAAAAAGGAACAAACTCATCAAGTGCAGGCGGATATTGTAGTGCTGTTATAATTAGTGATGGTTGGCAAATGAAAAAAGATTATCCTTGGTAAGTAAAAAAGCTTGAGAAAATCTCAAGCTTTTTTATATCGAAATTATTCTTTTGCAAAAATAAATAAAATTTGTTATAATGAGTATAAGCGAAAAAGAACGGAGCTTGTATGAAAGATATTTGTAGGAATTTCGGGGGGGG
>CASECH010000122.1 GCA_949286405.1 uncultured bacterium | reverse complement strand
TTTTTGCTAACTCTAATGCATATACATTAGCTTTTTCTTTGTTTGAAAGTTCTGAGTAAGCTTTATGGTTGAAACCATAGCTTTCAGGATCAGATGCACTTTCATCCTGAATTTCTTGTGATTCATCAAGATTAGACTGAGATAATTCAGTATCTTCTGTAGCAACTGCTTCTTCAGTTAATGATTTAGTAGCTGTAGTAGTATTATTATAATTTTGTACAACTGCTAGTTGCTCTTCTTTAGGTAATTTATCAAAATTAGGATTAGCAGTAACTATTGCTCGTAAAGCTTCTTCTGATATACCAAGTTCTTGTGCTAATTTTGCATATAAAGATGTAAATTTACCAATATCAACATTAGCTGTGGAACTAGCTTTTTGTGATGTGTTAGCTCCTGAATTTATAGATACAGAATTATTATAATCAACCTTTTTTATACTTGCATAATCCATAATATAACTCTTGATTTGGTACTATAAACATGTTAAAAATCGGTAAAATGGCTAATTTCAAAAATAAAGAATTTTTTTACATTTCTTTATATTTTAGTCAGACAATGATGGCACAAGATATCCCTGTTTATTTGATACGTAATTATTTCCTCCGATTAACATAGGAAAAGCTCCGTTCAAATCAGGGTATGCTTCAAGAATTTTTGTAAAAACCTCTGCCATCTCTGGATTGTCAATATAATATGACTTATTATTTTTATCTTTTAAAACAACAATACCACTTTTAATAAATTTTGGTTCCTCATCAGTTACGTCACAACATTGATCCAAGGAGTACAGCATAAAAATTTCTAATTCATCATAATCAGGTTTTTGCAATGTAGCGACAAGTTTAGGTTTACCTGTTCCTTCATCAATTTCTTTATAATAACGAAGAGTATACAACACCTTGCCTTTATCAGTCAAATCTGCTGAAAAAATAGTATCACCATTAAATGCCCTACCTTTAGCATTTTTCATAATATCAGCACGTGATCCATTATCAAGCACACCAAATTCTTTAGGATATAAATCTCTTTCAAATACAACATCTTTAATGGCTCCATTATTACGTTTATCTTTTTTTAGAGCATCCAAGTAGTCAATAACTTCCTTTGTATTGTAATTTGGAGTAGCAGTACCTTCAATCACAGCACGTCTAAGCGGATCATGGGAAACTTTACTTCCATCATCAGAATTTACTGTATACTTATAATTTGCGATATAAAGTAGTTTTTGGTTTTTTAAAGGTCCATCATCACCAATTAGCTGGACTCTTACTCTTTCAAAATTAGTTGGATCTCCATCCTCATCCATCAAATTTACAGCATATTTGCCATATCTATCCGATGAAAAATACTTAGTTTCAATAACTCTGCCTTCAGCTTCAGATTGAGAATTAACTTTTGAAAACGCTGTATAATCAGTAGCATTAACGTTACTTAACAAATCAATGTCCTTATAATTTTCGACAAGCTCAATATTATGTCCTTGTGGTTCAAGATAAACATTTTTTGGATTTTCAGCTTTTATAACATTTAAAGGCATCATTGAAATTGCAGCCGCCAAAGGAACAGTATAATTAACTGATGACTTATGATTTACGTTAATTTGATTTTTCCTTTTTTTAGCTGATCCAAAATTTGCACTACCGGATACATTGAATGAACTCGACATTACTGGACTGATTGACATTTTTTTCTCCTACTTAGCTATTAATATATGATTCATTACCCATGCGATTTACTCATGACAAAGCAAAAGCAAAATTTTTTTTGCTAGCCATATTTCATTAACCTTAACTCCAATTACTTATTATACTGATATTTCAGGGATATTGTAAAAAAGTATATACTTTATTAACAAATCTTTACATTTGATTATATAAAATTCGCTTTTAATTTGTCTTGCTTGTATTTCATGTTTTTTTGTAGTAGTTTAATCATGTGTAAAAATGTTTACAAAAGAAGGAGAACTCAAATGAGTGAAAGAAAATTAGTTGGAACAAACGAAATGTTCAAAAAAGCTCTTGCTGGCGGATACGCTATC
>CASECH010000121.1 GCA_949286405.1 uncultured bacterium | reverse complement strand
TTTCTTGTTATTGTTAAATGACTTACTGTGTCCATATGGCTAGCTATTATAGTTGATTTAGGAGCTTGGTTAAGTAGTTCTTTGATATCATCAATATTCATTATTAGACGTTCTCCATTCAATACGGTCGCAGCACAAGCATTTATAATGATTACATCTGGTAGATATTTATTTAATGTATCTTCTACTTCTTTGCACCATATTGTATCACCTGCAACATATAGAACTTTTTCGTTTTGGGATTTGAAAACTATTCCCATTGCATCATATGGCATTCCTATTGACTCACATAATGGTTTAACTATTTCTTTTCTTCCGTGTTGAGTTCCGGTTTTGTATAATGTAATTTTGTCGTATTTAGAGCCTTCAATTGACAAAATTTCAACATTTTTGAATCCTTTTGATTCAACGTACAATTTATCGCTTTCTGATTGAACAAAAATTTTTATATTTTTATCAAGTTCTTTTTCTGCAATTTCGTCCCAGTGGTCAGGGTGTATATGTGTAATAATTACAGCATCAACATCAATAATTTTTTTTATATCAAAAGGCAAATCAACTCTTGGTTGACGAACTTGAGCGTTTACTGCTGCTTCAAACCCAGCCATACTGTCTTTAGGTAATAGCCAAGGATCAATTAGAAATTTTGTATTATTATATTCCACAATAATTGTTGCGTTTCTAATCTGAGTGATTTTCATATTTTTCCTCCTTTTTCGTGTTAATTTTAAATAATTATTTCCTTTTTGACAAGTACATACTTTTTTGTATAATACTTACTAAAAAGTAACTAAGGATTTGTGTTTTATGTTTAATAGAAAAAAGGAAGAATATCAATGCCCTCTTGAGGTTACTATGGAGATTATAGGAGGGAAATACAAAGGTGTTATTATTGGGCATCTTATTGGTAAAACTTTAAGGTATAGTGAACTGAAAAAATTAATCCCTCATGCTACACCTAAAATGCTTATTCAACAGTTAAAAGAGTTAGAAGCTGATGAAATAATTTCTCGGAAGCTTTATCCTGTAGTGCCTCCAAAAACTGAGTATTCACTTACTCCAAGAGGGAAGTCATTAATCCCTGCAATTATTGAGCTAAATAAATGGGGGATGAATTATTTGAAAGAAGAAAATATCCCTTGTGCATTTAAAGGAGATATAAAAGATTATGCAAATCCTGATAAAGATTAATTTAGAACATATCAAAAAATCATAATTTTTTATTGTAGAATGAGTTTATGGAAGTGAATGGAGTTTCAAAAAATATTCTTTGGGTCGATTATGCCAAATTTTTTGGAATATTTTTGATGATTTTTGGGCATCTAATAGCTTCAGGATCTCATTTGTATTCATTTATTTATTTTTGTTCTTGGTAGGATATTTATATAGGCAAAAAATTAAAATGGATTATTAAATGATATTAAATAGTTACAAGAATCTGAAAATCTTTCCATTATAATGTAATCTTTGAGTTTCCTTTTAAACCTATATTTAATGTGTTTTTAGGTTAAAATATGTTCATGGTAAATTTAATTAAGGAGTATTACTTTAATGATATTATCTACAGATATAAAATATTCAAGTTATCATAAACAAAATTTTCAGAATCTGCAGAGAAATTCAAATGATTCTTATCCAAAATCTAAAAACATTCAAAATGGAGTGCCAAAATGTTTAATAAATAAAAATATAACGTTTGGAATGGCGGCAATTAAACCAAAGAAAACTCGTAATATAGTTTCTAATATTCTAAAAGGTTTAGCTAAGGTGTTATCTCCTGAAACAAAAGCAAAGGATATAAAAAAAGTTGATAATTTAGCAGACAAAGCCATAACAAAAGTCCCCGATAATAGGTTGAATTTCGGTGAAACAATGAAAAAAGCAGATTCACTCTTAGAAGATAAGAATTTAAAAAATTTTTCAGAGAATGAATCTATAGGCGAGAACATAATCAAACAACCAGAAAAGCAGGTTGATATTGAAACTACAAAAAATGTATTAAATACTGATACTACAAAAATTGATAAGTATGCAAATCCTAATTATTTAGAAGAATACAACTATTTTAAAAAACTTGCAGAAAATGCATCCTCAAACGACAAAGTACATGTATCGTATTATGACTCAGGGTCTCTGAAATTTGTCAGTGTGCATGGTGATGAAACGAACAAAAATACAAAACTTGCTTTTTTTTATAAAAATGGAGGGCTTAAATTTGTTGTTGAACATAATCCAAAAACAGGCAGAGAACTCAAAAATATAGCGTTCTATGAGGATGGAGCTCTAAAGTCTGTAAAATATTATGATCCTATTACAGAGAAACAGCTAAAGGGAATAGCATATCAAGCTGATGGTAAGACTATGAATCTGGAAGAAGATTATGATCCAACAACAGGTTATTTATTAAAAGAAACACATTACCTTCCAGATTGTAAAGGTATAAAAAAAATTAACAAGTTTGTTCCTCAAAAAAGGGGATGGCTTGAACAAGTAATCTATTATCAAGCTGATGGCAAGACTTTAGAAAGGATTGTTGATTATGATCCAACAAGCTATAATTCAATAAAAAAAGACACATATTATCACCAAGATGGAATAAATATAAAAAGACTTATTGAGAATAATTATGCTCCAGGAAAAGATTGGCACAAAAAACAAACAGATTATCAATTGAATGATTCTTCCAATCAAAAAATTAAAGAAATGTTTTTTTGTTTTGAAATAATACCAACTCGCACTATAGAATATAATCCAAACAATGGTTACAAAACTAAAGAGGTTGAATATTATCGCGGGAAAATTGAAAGCATTTATGACTACAGTCTAAAAACAGGGAAGTTGCTAAAAAAGACATTTTATCCAATGGGTGATAAAGCATTTTCCAGTATAACTGACTTTGACCCAAACACAGGAAAGAAAATAAAATTAACTTGTTATCAAATGGATGGAGAAACAATAAGCTCTGTAACCTTGTATAATTTAGAGCAAAATGGTAAATATGTTACAAAAAAAATTATGTATAGTGAAGATGGTAAGAGCATAGACTGTGTTGACGAAATCGATCATGATACTAATAAAATGTTAAAAAGAACGATTTATCAAAAAGATGGCAAGACTATAAATGCTGTTGTGTGGTGGAGTTCATACAGGAACTTTCCAACAAAAAGAGTGTATTATCATACAGATGGGAAAACTGAAAAAAGAATTGTTACATTAGATCCTAAAACTTTAGCGTTAATAAATGACACAGAATATTATGAAGATGGGGTGACTGTAAAAAGGATTGCCCAAGAACAATCTGACAAAGCAATTGTAAAAGAAATACATTATAAAGCCGATGGTAAAACCGAAAAATGTATTATTGAATATGATATAACGAATGATAGAATTCTAAGACAAATAGATTATCCAAATGATGGTAAAAATATAAAAATTATTACTGAGTATGATTATGGTAAAATCAGTGAGGAAGCAAAGAAATTATTTGAGAAATATCATGGAAAGTTTTATAGACCTTCAATGTCTGAAAATATAAAACAAAAGCAAACATACTATCAAAAAGATGGAGAAGTAGTAAGAGAGATTTTTGTAGATAAAGCAAGGAGATACAGCATCTCTTAAAATACCTTAGAAGGATATTGAATGTTTATATTTGATAAAAATTTTTTTTATGAGTATCAAGATATCAACAGGTTTTCTTATAAAGTAATTACATAATATAATTTTTTTATTTATAATATTT
>CASECH010000120.1 GCA_949286405.1 uncultured bacterium | reverse complement strand
TTTTTATGTAAATTTTTGTAAATCTCTTAGCAAAAATTTTTTTCACTATATTTATATATCTTGGAAAAAAGAGAAAGGAGTATCCATGAGAGTAAGTAATGTTCAATATGGACAGAATTTTGGTATGGCTTTTAAGTTGAAAGGAATGGGAGCAGATGCATTAGCTGAACATTTTCACAGTTTTAGTGATCCTAAAGTCGCTGAAAAAGCTTTTGTAAAAGAATTTGTAGAACCTTTAAAAAAGTTAAAAAGTGATGTTATCTATGATGGATCAAATGTGGTAGTTCATGATTCAAAAAGTGCAAAAGCTTTTGAAATTCTTGATGCTAAACCTAATACTAGTGCTTATAAAGGAAAAACTACAATGGATTATGAGGTAAAAGCTTTAGGAGTAAGAGGTAATAGAGATTCTTATTCAATATTATATGGAAATGAAAAAGATTTACCTGATTCATCAAAATTCGAATTCCCAGGATTTGAAAGACAGTTAACTATTGCAAAAGAAATTGCAGCTGATCTTGACAGACATATTCCTACTGTGGAATCTCAAAAGGATACTGCTAACAGACTTAAAAATTTGTATGCATAAGTAGTTTATAAAAAAAGAAGGAAAGAGATTTATTTTGAAAGAGAGGCATCTCTTTCCTTTTTTTTTATTTTTGAATATGAACAATTGTAAAGGTTTACTATAAAGTAAAGCAAAAATTTATTTTTATAAGCATTATACTAACAGGTTTACTAAAAAGAAAGGATATCTTATGAATATTAGTTCTATACAAAATAATTATTCTCAAACTTTCGGTATGGGTTTCAGACTAAAAGGCAATGGTGCAAAAAAACTTGCTGAAAACTTTAATAATTCTTGTAATCCTGTAGAAGCTGAAAAACGATTTAATTCTTTGATTATTGAACCTTTGAAAAAAGTAAAAAGTGAAGTTATTTGTGATGGTGAGAATGTTTTTGTAAAAAGTCCTAATGATGATATGTATAAAGTTCTCGCTGGAAATTGTATCCAAAGAGATAAAAAGATTAGTTACCCTGTAAAAAATGAAAAAGGGGTCAAAGGCTTTTTTGATGTTGAGTATCAAAAACGTACAGACAAACCTAATCATTCAGTTCCTGTGCATGAATTAGAAGAAAAAATTATTTATGCTGCTGAAATAGCTAAAGAAATGGATAAAATATCTGCGAATTCTGAGGCTGGAGGCAAAATTGCAAACAGATTTAAAGATATATTTGTGTAATATTTAAACAAGAAGAATTCTTAATAATGTGATATTAAAAAGCCCGATATTACTCGGGCTTTACTATTGATAATACATAATTGTCATTAAAGTATTTGTTTGCAACTTCTATTATATCTGATACGGTTACACTATTTATCAATTTTTCGTATTCTTCGTCAAACTCATAACCTCTTCCTGATGTTTCAAACCAACCTATTGTGGAAGCTTTATCAAGATTTGTTTCTTGAGCAATGATATAATGACCTAATAATTTGTCTTTTGCTTCTTGTAATTCTTTAGTGCCTACAAATTCTGTTTTTAGTTTATTTACTTCCTCAAATAGTCTTGATTGGGCTAAAGTCAGGTTCTCAGGATTTGTTCCTATATATACTATGAATGCTCCCTTAAGAATATTAGGTCCGTATTCAGAACCTAATTGGTAAGCTAGGCCGTCTGCATCTCGCAGATTTTTGAATAATCTTGAACTCATTCCAGTACCAAGTATTGAATCTATTACTTGAAGTGTTGCATAATCTTTTTTATTTTGGACACCTGCAGCTTGCCAGCCGATTATTATCCAATCAGTTTTTAGGTCTTTTACTGTCTTTATTGATTGTTGTGAAGAAGTGAGTGTTGGTATTTTGGTTGAGTATTTTGCATAATTAAATTTTGTCCCATTATTTTTATTGAAGATTTCTCCGAAATCTTTTGCAGCTTCTTGGTAATCAATATTTCCGTTTATTGAGATTACTATATTTTCAGGGGTAAAAATTGTATTGTAGTACTTTTTGATATCTTCTTGTGTTATTTTAGGGAACGTTTTTTCATATTTAAGTGATGAATTTGAGTATGGAGAATTACCATAGATTAGGTTTTTGTAGTTTTCAACTGCAATAGTTAGAGGTATATCTCTATTCTTTTTAATATTGTTAAGTTTTTCTGTTCTGATTTTTTCCAACTCATAGTTGTCAAGAGTTGCATTATTTACTATCTCATTAAGAAGTTCTATAGTTTTCTTATATTCTTTCTTTGTTGTCAATATAGTTATCGTGAATGCGTCAGGTTTTATTCCCGGTTGGATTTTTATACCGTTATCTTCAAGTTCTTGTGCCAGTTCCAGTGCAGTATATTTT
>CASECH010000119.1 GCA_949286405.1 uncultured bacterium | reverse complement strand
GCTGCGAAATGGCTTGGTGTGCAAACTGTAATTCCTATGCATTATGATACATTCCCTACTATAAAAGCTGATTTGCAAAAATTTGCTCAGCTTATCCAAACAGGTAATACAAATATTGCAGTACTTAACCCTGAACAAAATTAATTGATAAACAATTGTTCTATTGCTCCTTTTTTCTTTTGGTGTTAGTATGCATTGTAAAGAAAGAAGGCGATATGGATATCTTATTTGTAATTGATAGAGTTGAGTTAAAATATTTTGAGTTTAATAATCTTGTCACTAATTTTTGGTTGATTAGAGAATTTTTGAATAAAAAAGAAAATGTATATATAACTACTATTGACAAACTTGGAATAAATTCAGGTGTTGCATATGCTCATTGTTTTAGATCTTATCTAAAAGATGGTAATATTTTCTACGACAGGACTGATATTTTAAGAAAAATAGAAGATTTTAAATTGGTTATGTTTAGACCTGATCCACCCGTTGATTTAGATTATATTAGTGCTACATATATATTTGATTTTGTCGATAGAAATAGAACTCTTGTTTTGAATGATCCAAAAGCTATACGTAATTTCAATGAAAAAATGCATGCAATTAAGTTTTTGGATTTAATGCCTGAAAATATTGTGACATCATCTAAGTCTGATATAATAGACTTTTTGAATAAACATGACGAAATTGTACTAAAACCTTTGAATGCTTGCTTTGGTGCAGGAGTTATGACTTTAAAAAAAGGTGATAAAAATACTGCAGTTATAATTAATTCAATGACAAATAATCAATCAAAATTGGTTATGGTACAAAAATATATCCCAAAAGCAAAATTTGGAGATAAACGAGTTCTTTTTCTTGGGGATGAAGTTTTAGATGTTTGTGTTCAAAAATTACCGTCAAATGACGATTTTAAATTCAATGAGCATTGTGATAGTAACATTATAAAGGCAAATCTTTCTGAACGAGAAAAGGAATTATTTTTGCCTGTTGCAAAAGAGTTGAATAAACAGGGGCTGCCTTTGGTTGGTCTTGATGTAATTGATGAAAAAATAATAGAAATTAATGTGACCAGTCCTTGTTATTTTATTAAAGAAATTAATAACCATTTTGGTATTAATTTGGAAAGGAAAATTACAGAATTTATTCTTTCTAAAATGTTTATAAATGTCTAATTTATATTTTTGCAATTCCTCCGATATCTGTAATCTTTACTATTGGTTTGTTATCTTTTGTTGTTCCGATAAGTGCATTTAGATTATGCAGGTCATAATGGTAAAGACCTTTATCTTTGAATATTGTTTGTAAGTAGCCAAGTATTGTTATTTCTTTAGGTGCAGGATAAAACTCGCCATTTTTATATTCGCCTATTGGGGTTCCACTTGATTTTACATCTTCTAATTTTATTCCTGTTTGGTTTAAAAGGTCATTTGCAAATTCTTTTTCATTTTTGTATGAAGTTTTGAATTTTACAATAGGGCTAATATGTTTCGGTGGTGTTTCATATTTTGTTACCATATATCCTACTTTTGTATCTCCCCAGTAAAATCTTGCAATGTGTTCATTTTTAATATTTTTATTTAAATAAATACCGTGTGCAATTTCTGAGTATTGACCGTTGGTGTTGCTTTCGATACTTAGTGGGTTTATTTTTTTAAATTTTTTTATAAAAAGTCTTTCCAATGATGGATTTATTCCCTTTTCTTTTAATACATACCCTCTGTTTATATATTTTCCAGTTACTTTTAACTTTTTTAGGTTAACAGAGTTTGTATCAGATAGTATTCCAAAATGTCTTAGCCCCTTTGTTAGAAATCGTGATACTTCTTTTAATCTTGAACTTTCAAGATTTGCTCTATTTTGGTTGTATTCTAAAGTTCCTTTTTTAGCATTGTATGGTTTTAGATGTTTGATTGCACTTCTAAAAAGCATAAAGACATCTTTAATTATTTTACTTATTTCTTCTTCATTTTTATCAATAAGTTTGTTTTTCCAGCTTGTAGGTAAATCTCCAGCTATCCAATTGGATTTGGGGTCTTTCAAAAATTCAGCTATAACTTCTTGTTGTGTTTTAGTAAATTTTTTACCTAATTCTTCTGTTACTCCATTGAAATTTGGATTATTATACGATGACTGCTGATTGTTTATATGTTTGTAAGTATTAAGATTTATCATGTTGATATAAGTGTTTCCTAAAGTTAATTTTGTTATATATCTGAATTTTGTTTTATTTTTCCGAAATCAATTAATTTAAGTATATTTTGCCCCTTTTTATTTGTAGTTATTATGTAGTTATTTTCGTTATACATTAAATCATATGGTATAAGTTTTTTCTTCCCTAAAATTGTTGAAAAATAATTAAATATAATTCTTTCTTCAGGATATGGATAAAATTTGTTTTCATGTTCATATCCTATTTTTATATTATTATTTTTAATTTCTTCTAAAGTAAATCCATACTTTTTTTGAAGCTCTTTTATTAATTCTTTTTTTGATGAATATATTTCTTTTATTTGAATTTTTGACTTGCTGTTTGTAGTTGGTTTTATATATTCGCTCACCATATAACCATTTTGCGTATCACTCCAATATGTATGCATTATGTGCTTATCTTTTATTTGATTATTTATTTGCATAGCTCTTGCAGTTTCAACATATTTCCCATCATGTTCTGTTGCAAGAGCATATCTTCTTGGACTCATATAGTCGAGATTTTTAAATTCTTTTACGAATAAGTCCTTAGCTTCGTTATTACTTTTGATAATATATCCATTTTTTGCATATACTGATTCCGATGTATCAATTTTGGTTATGTTATATGATTCTTTTCCTTTGAGAATTCCATATTTTTTTAAAAGTTGATTTAAATTTTCTGTTGCTTTTTTTATATCATTTTCAGCAAGCTTAATTATTTTAGCAAATTGTTTGTAAATATCCCTTATACAATCTGATTTATTTTCATTAAACGGGAATTGGTTTAGATTCTCAATCCAGTTCTTTGGTAATTGTCCTGCAATTCCATTTTTTTGAGGGTGTCTTTCAAAAACTTTTATTACTTCAACTTCATTAGGGAAATAATTACGCTTTAGTTTTCTCGTAATCCCACCTGAAAAGTTTATATAATGATTTTGCGATTTAGAATTTATAACAGTCATATTTGCAGTAACAATGAAACATGAATAATTTTGCTATCATTATTTAACTCTTGAAAATACTTCTACATTAATATCATCAAAAGTATTTGTATTAAAATAAGCACAAGATGCAACCATAGCTGCATTATCTGTGCAGTACTTCATTGGAGGAGCAAATACTGTATATCCTTCACTTTGAAGATTAAATATTTTTTTTCTGATTTCTGAGTTTGCGGCTACTCCGCCTGCTATTACAACCTGTTTATATCCACTTTCTTCTAAAGCTTTTTTAAGTTTATGTAACAGTGTAGACGATACTGTTTCTTGGAAACTTGCACAGATATCATTTACTGGTAATTCTTTTCCTTCAAAGGATTTAACAAGTCTAAGTACAGCAGTTTTTAAGCCGCTGAAACTGAAGTTTAATCCATCTACTCTTGCTTCAGGAAGTTTGTATGCAAAAGGACTTCCTTCTTGAGCAAGTTTATCTAATCTAGGACCTCCTGGATATGGCAATCCTATTAGTCTTGCTACCTTGTCATAAGCTTCACCTACGGCATCATCGACTGTTTCTCCGATAATTTCTTGTTCAGAATATGATTTAACGTCAATTATCTGAGTATGTCCGCCACTTACCAAAAGTGCCATAAATGGAGGTTTTAAATCTGTATCTATATAATTCCCACAAAGATGTGCATTTAAATGATTGACCCCAATAAAAGGTTTGTCATATGTTAGAGCAAGAGTTTTTGCCGCATTCAATCCAACAAGTAAACATCCAACAAGTCCAGGCCCTACTGTTCCTGCAAATGCTGTTATATCTTCAGGGTTAAGTCCAATATTTTCTTTAGCTTGTCTAAAAGCTTCTTCGATAACAATATTTATTGAGTCAAGATGTTCTCTTGCTGCAATTTCTGGAATTACTCCGCCAAATTGTGCATGAGTTTTAATTTGAGAAGCTACAACGTTTGCTATTACTTCACGGCCATTTTTTACAATCGAACAAGCAGTCTCGTCGCAGCTTGATTCTATGGCCATAATATAGTTCTCATAATTTGAATTTGGTCCTATCTCAACAGGTTCTTGTGAGAATAATTTATTTTTTATATTTTTCATAGTATTATTATAATACAAATAGAAAATTAGGGATATAAAAATGAAATTCATCGATAAAAGTAAAATAAGAGTAGTATCAGGACGTGGCGGTAATGGAATGGTTGCTTGGCGACGCGAAAAATATGTAGATAAAGGTGGTCCTGCAGGAGGCGATGGTGGTCGTGGCGGTGATGTATATTTGGTAGCAGATGAGAATATGTCTACTTTGATGGATTTCAAACATAAATCTGTATTCAAAGCTGAGTGCGGTGAAAATGGTGGAATAAAAAATATGCATGGTGCTTGTGCTAAAGATTTGTATATAAAAGTCCCTTTAGGTACAGTAGTAAAGGATGTAAAAAGTGGAAATATTATTGCAGATTTAACAAAACACGAACAAAAAGCTCTTGTTGCAAAAGGTGGACGAGGCGGTAGAGGGAATGCTCGATTTGCTACTGCTCAAAAGCGTGCTCCTCAATTTTGTGAGCCTGGTGAACCTGGAATTGATAGAGAATTGTTCCTTGAGTTAAAGTTGATTGCTGATGTTGGACTTTTAGGAATGCCTAATGCAGGAAAGTCGACATTGATTAGTAGAAT
>CASECH010000118.1 GCA_949286405.1 uncultured bacterium | reverse complement strand
TCACCATTATTGTTCAAATAATCATAAATTCTACCAGCTGAGAAACCAATTTGTTCTTGTAATTCTTGCATAACTAACCTCCATTTGTTTTAGTATATATGTAATTTCTTCTCCGTTTATGCTTATATATTAGAATAATTTTCAAAAAAATGCAATAGTTTAAGCGTATGATGACTTTTGATTTTTAATAATTGTTCATGATACAATTGTAGGAGAAATTAAGGAGTATAAATTTGATTTTTTCAGGAGATTTATCCTCAAACAAAACCGAAAAACTCATAGAAGAATACGCCAAACTTCTTAACTCAGGAGTTAAAGCTTCTGAAATCTTGGTGTTGGTTCAGAATTCTAATAAAAAAAATCAATTTTTAGAAAAAACTCTTAATCTTTTAAACATTGACCATTGTGAAAAATTAGAGATTCATTCTTTTTTCTCCCTTGTATACAATACCATACAAGATAATTGGGCGACGCTGGAAAATATAAATCCTTATGATAATCCTACAATAATACCTAATATGGCAGGTCTTGAAGTATCGCAATTCATTTTAAAAGATATTTTAAAAGAAGTTAAATTCAAAGGCTACAACTCAAAAAAATCACTTCTTCATCAAATTTTTAGAAGATATTCATTAATTGTACAAAACAATCTCACTGATGAAGATATAGAATGGCGTACTAGAGTTTTAGGAGAGAGTTTTGCTGACGATGCTAAAACAACCCTAAAAAAATTCTTAGCAAAAACTTTGTATCTAAGGGACTTTGACTACCTTAGACAAACTCTTGTATTTAATTACATATACAAAAATACTGACTATTTGAAAAACATTAAATACCTAATCCTTGATGATGGAGATGAAATTACACCTGTTTGTTTTGATTTTATAACACACCTTTCCAAACAACTTACAGATATATTCATTGCCTTTGATGAGTTAGGTGGTAGCAGATGCGGATACTTAAGTGCAGATAAAACTGCAATATGGAAGTTTGAAGAACTTTTTCACCAAAAAGCAACTAAATTACCTTCATCATCTAATTTATATTCTGATGCAATGAGTATATATCATAATGTGATAGAAGATAAGCAAAATATCCTAAAAAGATTTACACTCCAGTCACCATCAAAAAGAGCTTCTATGATAGACCTAGCAATTACAAAGGTTAATGAACTTACTGCTAAAAATATTAACCCATCTGATATTGCGATAATTACACCGGTAATTGATGATATGTTAAAGTTTTCACTCAAAGAAAACATTAAAAATAATACAACACCAATATTCCTTTCCGGAAGTGAAAAACTTATCCAAAACAGGCTGGTAAAAGCTACACTTACAATCCTAAAATTAAATACAGAACTTAAAGAGACTCTCTCAGAGTTTGATCTACGTGTAGTATTAGCTGACTTTATCGGAATTCCAATTAAGTATTGCCAACATATATTACAGAATTTTGACACAAACAAAACTTTTATAGATGAAGAATTTCCACTAGAAGAATACAAGGAAAAATACGAAAAATTTATCAAACTTGTATTTAATCTTGAAAAATCAGATGCAAAACTTTCTGAAAAAGTCGTTGATATCTATAATGAACTTATAGACCCTACTTGCATAAACACAAATGAGCTTACAAAATTTAACTTTTTTATCAAACAATTACAGGATTTCGAAAATATTTTCACAAAAGATTTCAAATCTAAAGAAGCTGAAATTATTACCCAAATAGAAAATTCAATTATTTCAGAAAACCCTTACTCTATATTAGAAATTAAAGATCGAGAACTTGTTATAGGTACACCACAAAAAATTATTGATAATCAAATCCAAACAAAATATCAAATCTGGCTTGATATTTCAAGTGATGAATGGATAAAATCAGATACAGGTCCCTTATATAATGCGTGGGTTTTCCAACGAGGCTGGAACAAAGATGAATACACTGTAGAAGATAATCTAAAACTTTCAAAAGAAAAAACCGCAAAAATTCTTAGAAAATTATCATTATGTGCAAATGAACGTATATTTGCATATTCTAGTCTATTTGACGGCAATGGAGTAGAAAATTTTGGAGGGATTGAAAACTACATAATCGTTGAAGAAAAACAAAAAGCAGAAGAAGCTACAAAAAGTTTTCAAATAATTCCACGCGAGGACCAAAAGCCTGTACTTGATTACGAGAATGGTAAAATGGCAATTTCAGCAGTCCCAGGAGCCGGTAAAACAACTATCCTGCTTGCATTAATTATCAAGCTTTTAGATAAAGGAGTAAATCCTGAAAATATATTTGTAATGACTTATATGGAATCGGCGGCAAGAAACTTTAGAGATAGAATAAAAAATATAAAACAAGATTCCGCACAGCTCCCGAATATAAGTACAATTCATGGACTTGCACTCAGAATACTTAAAGAAAATGGGAATTTTGAACGGCTTGGACTATCTTCTGACTTTGAAATTTGTGATGATACCCAAAGATCAAGAATTGTAAGAGAAATTGCAACCAAGCTAAAACTAAAAAAAACAGAAACCGATGAATTTGACAGAGCTGTATCTGTATTTAAAATAGGTGGTGGAATCTTTCATGAAACCACAGATAAAAAAATTGAAAAGTTTAAACTATTTTTTGAAAATTATCAATCTCAGCTAAAAGAACAAAATTTAATAGATTATGATGATATGCTTATTTCCTCAGTAAAGCTACTTGAAGAAAATCCGGATATCTTATCATATTACCAAGACATCTGTCATTATATAATTGAAGACGAAGCCCAAGACTCTTCATCAATTCAACAAAGACTAATAAATCTCTTGAGTGCAAAACACAAAAACCTAATCCGCTGCGGAGATATCAACCAAGCAATCACAACAACATTCTCAAATGCTGATGTTGAAGGTTTTAGAAAATTCATCTCAGAAAGTAATAGCGTAAGCATGGACTGTTCTCAAAGATGTACCAAAGATGTTTGGAATCTTGCCAATAATCTTGTCATTTGGGCAGAAAATGGAGAAAAGACACAAAATGCATTTTTTAAAATATTTATGCATCCTGTAGAAGGACGCAATCCAATAAGTGAAAATGCATTACATGCAGATATATTTAATTCTACACTTGAAGAGAGAAATTTCGTTCTTAAAGAAATAAAAAATGCTTTCAAAAAAACTCCGCAATGTACTGTTGGGATTCTGCTAAGAAATAATTTCCAAGTAGCACAATGGATGAATTTTATTAACGATAGCGGTCTAAAAAGTATCACAAGAAGTGAATGCCTTGAACAAAAATCAATCTTTAGAACAATCTTTGCAATAATGCAAATGATAGCTAAACCATTTGATAACAACATAATTGCAGATAACTACGAAATTCTTTCAGAACTAGGCTTCTACCAACAACGACTAGGTTCTGAAATAAGAAAATATGAAAATCCTTTTATAAGAATAAATTGTGATTACATTGAAAATACAAGTCTTGTACAATTTTATTGGGATTTAAGTTACTGGCTTTCATTCCCATACCTCGCACCAGAAGAATTAGCCATAAAAATTGGTCTACATTACTACACATCAGAAATCGAAAAATCTAATGTGTATTTAATTTCAACTCTTATAAAACGACTATCACAAAATAACAAAAACTTTAACACTCTTATAGAAAGGTTATCAGAACTAGCTAAAAAGCCATCACTCAGCGGTTTTAAATTTTTCTCCGAAGACGAAGAGTCTGACAAAGAATTCCTTGCTGGCAAAGTCCAAATTATGACACTACACAAGTCCAAAGGAGATGAATTTGATTATGTCTTTATCCCTGAAATGGCTGAAAAAAATTTAACACTTGATTTTGATCAAATCAAACTTAAATCATCTGACTTTATGGAGAATATAAGACGTCTAAATCCAAAATATAAACCTAAAACAGAATTTGATTTAAAACAAGAACTCGTGTCTGAGAATTTACGCCTTTTATATGTCGCAATTACGCGAGCAAAAAAATACCTGTACTTTACGACAAGCAGAAAGACAAAATCTTTTGAAAAAATTGTAGACCAAGAACCAAGTATAATATTCGCAGAACTACTTAACAATGAGGTAGAAATTAATGAATAACTTTTCACCTAATATGCTTAAAACTTTTGAAACATGCCCAATAAAATACTATCTAAAATATATTCAAAAAATCTCTATACCTCAAAAAAATAGTTTTTTTGAAAAAGGCAAAAAAATTCACGCACTGGCTCATTACTACCTTAGAGGAGACAATATAGATAAACTGGAAAAAATTCTCAATAACGATGAAACACAAATATGGAAATCACTAAAAACAAATTCATATTTTCAAAAAATATATGTAAATTCTGAATATAATATTTCCTGTAAAGTTGATGAATACTGGATTGGTGGGAGATTGGATGCACTCGTAAAAGATGATAATGACTACTATATTCTTGACTACAAAACAGGTACAATTCCTCAAAATCCTGAAAACGATTTTCAAACAATCGTCTACCTTCTATGCACTGACAAAATTATAAACAACTATAACTCACTATCTTTTGTCTACATTGATTTAAAAAATAACACAAATAAACTAGTTCACTTTGACAACAATAAAAAGGGTTTATATATAGAAAAAATAAAACAAACTTGTACACAACTAAAGAATGTTCAACTTCCAGAAGAAATTGAACATTCTAAAATATGTAATTTTTGTGAATACAAACAAATTTGTATCTAATAATCCATTTCCCAACCATTTTCAATTAATCTTGCAGCACAACCGTTACCATATTGTGCTAAAGAAATTGCGTCAGGCTGTCCAGGAGTTCCACAAGCAGAAGATCTATTCCTCCAATAAGAAGAACCATTAGCACGACCATCAACATAAATTGCCCAATTATAACTATAATAAGGAATTAATCTTCCATCAGCAGTTACAGAAAATTGATGAACATCACGTCCCATGACATTTGGTTTCTTTTTACCATTAACATCAATATCAATATTTCCAATAACTCGACACATATTTCCACCAGCTTGCTTAATTATATTACAATTATATGTAGGAGTTTCTTCTGTTTTCCTCAAATTCCAGTTCTGAATTGACATTCCATCAGACAAATATATCATCGCACCTCCACTCCTTCCTCCTGGGAACACAGGAGTAGATCCCTTTCTTATATAAGAGAACTTATAATCTGAATTATTTACAATACTTGTAACCTGAAAATATTTTTTAAAATTTTGCAAAAACTGCACACAACCTGTGGAATTCATCCCGTTAGATGCAGTACAGGTAGTACCACTAATAGACTGGAATAGCTGAGTATTTTCTAAACTATCCACACTATCATTTGCAATAGCTAACTTCAATCCTTGCTCAATTACAGATATTGATTTTTTTAATTGAGTAACGTAAACCTGTTTATTATAATTTGCAATCAATGATGGTAAAGTCATTGCCGCCACAACACCAATAATACCAAGCGTAATTAACACTTCAGCAAGAGTAAATCCCTTTTGCATAAAAATCCCTTTCTTTTAATATACAACAAACAATCCCAAAATCATTTTGTCATTTTTTTCATTACATTTCAAGTTAAAAACATACATTCTTTACAAAAAAAAACACTCCAAAAAAATTTGGAGTGTTTTTTCACTATAAAATCAAAACTACTTGATTTCAACTGTTGCACCAGCTTCTTCAAGTTCTTTTTTAATTGATTCAGCTTCTTCTTTTTTGATGTTTTCTTTAACAGGTTTTGGAGCAGAATCAACTAATTCTTTAGTTTCTTTTAATCCTAAACCAGTAATATCTTTAACTTTTTTCAATACAGCAATTTTGTTAGCACCAGCAGAAGTTAAAATAACAGAAACTTCAGTTGGTTCAGCGGCTGCTGCATCACCAGCTGCTGCTGGAGCTGCTGCTACTGCTACTGGAGCTGCTGCAGATACACCAAATTTTTCTTCCATAGCTTTTACTAATTCAGCTGCTTCTAACAAAGTTAATTTTTCAATTGATTCTAAAATAGTTTCTACGTTACTC
>CASECH010000117.1 GCA_949286405.1 uncultured bacterium | reverse complement strand
GCCTGCTGTCTTGATGCACTTAAAATATTCATCATTACAGTAGATAATTCATTGTTAATTTGTGATTTTTGTTTTGTGTACATCAATAATGTTTCATGAATATTTGATATTGCCATCGCTCTATCCTCTTTTTTTATCTCTCTTATATATATTAAAAATTAATAAAAAGATGAATTTCAGGTTATATATTTTTTGTTACATTTGTTAATATATTTTTAATTTTATGCTATAATAACCTTGTTAATAATAGGAGAGAAAAATGGATCAAGAAACTTATATGAAAATAATGGGTTATGTACCTACTGTAATCGAAGCATCATCAAGAGGCGAAAGATCTTTTGATATATTTTCAAGATTACTAAGAGAAAGAATTATATTTCTGGGTTCTGAAATTAATGATGAAGTAGCAAACTCAATTGTTGCTCAATTGCTATTATTAGACAGTGAAAATTGTGAAAAAGATATCATGCTTTACATCAATAGTCCTGGAGGTGTAATTACTGCAGGTATGGCAATTTACGATACAATGAATTTAATAAAATCAGACGTAGCAACTATTTGTCTTGGAGATGCGGCATCAATGGGAGCTTTCCTTTTATGTTCAGGAGCTAAAGGGAAAAGAATGGCACTACCAAATTCAAGAGTAATGATTCACCAACCTCTTGGAGGAGCTCAAGGTCAAGCTACTGATATTGAGATTGAAGCAAAAGAAATTATGCGTATGAAAGATATGTTAATCGGTATAATAGCAGAAAATTCAGGGCAACCTATCGAAAAAGTAAAGGAAGATTGTGAAAGAGATCACTTCCTAACTGCTCAAGAAGCTCTTGAATACGGACTTATCGATAAGGTTATTACAAAAGCAAACAGGTAATTGTTAACAAATATTAAGATGACATATAAAAACATGCAATTCTTTTGAGTTGCATGTTTTTATATAAATGTAAGGTTAAAGGTTAGTTATAAAACTTAGGTAGGAGTAAAACAATGTCTCTATTAATTTTCTCATACAGAAAATTAGACATTATTCATCGAAAGAACGAATTGAATTATCGTTTGATGGATTTGACCAGAAAGCTTGAAGACTTGCAACAATATGCAGCGAATATAGCGGATGGTTCAATATCAATGAGCGATATGATGAACACTCCAGGTTCAATGTTCAATCGACAAATGATGTTTATGATGTATTCCCACAATGCATCTATATGGGGAGCACAACAACAGTATGCAATGATGCAACCTATGTTGCAAATGCAAATGCAACAAATGGATCCTAATTCCCAAATGATGTATCAACAGTGGGTATACAAAAACTTGTACAACCAACAAAGAGAACTGATTGGAAAACAAGAAGCAAAATTGCTTAATGAGCAAGAAAAACAAATCCAAAAAGAAAAAGCTCAACTTGAAACACAACTAAAAATGCTAGATCAAGAATATGAATCTTGCAAACAAGGCGAAGATGCAGCTATTAAGCAATGGAAACCAGAATACGTAGCATAACTTAACCCATAGCTTAGCTAACATATAAAAGTTATGGGTTAAGGTAATAATTTTACCTATAATATCCTATCCTTAAACTAACCAATTTAAGGGATGTACATACGCGTACATCCCTTCTTACGTTGTTATTACATAATCAACTCTCATATCATATTTTTCGACAGGTAACTTTTCCACAACAAAATTACGATGAATTAAACATACTGATTTTACATTTTTATACTCATCAAGAAAACGATCATAAAAACCACCACCATAGCCTAACCTATAATTTGATTTATCCACAGCCAATGCAGGCACTACAACAAGATCCAAGCATAGCGGGTTAATAGACTTAGTACAAGGTTCATTTATTTTTAAACTAGATAACACCAAACTATCAGAATTTTGATATGGACATACCAACAATTTATCATTACAAACTTTTGGCAAGTAAAAATTCTTATCATCATTTAATAGTTCTAATACACTAATCTCATATTTTAAAGGATAATATATTAAAATATTTCTTGCCGACTTATAGTAATCTTTTTCTCTAAGTTGCGTAACAAAAAAACTACTCAAAGAAACTAAATCAAGAGCTTTTCGTTCTTTTTTAAATCTAATCCTTAAGTCAGTTTTACTCTCCATTTTTTTAATATATAATAAATAAAAATTACAGGCAAAATATGACAGAAAAAGAACACAATAATTTAATAAATCCTCAATGGGCCAAACACGGTTATATCCAAGTATATACGGGCGATGGCAAAGGTAAAACTACTGCATCTTTAGGACTTGCGATGCGGGCATTGGGACGTGATTGGAAAGTACTTCTTGTGATGTTTTTAAAAGGCGGCGATGACTATGGAGAACTTACATCATTTCAAAACTTATCACCCAAGATAAAAAATAATCTTACAATAATTCAAGCAGGACTTGATAGAATTGCTTATAGTAATAACGTTAATGACAATGATAAAATAATCGTAGAAAAAGGATGGCAACTAGCTAAACAGGCAATAAAAAATAACGAATACAATCTCATTATACTTGATGAAGCTAATATCGCCATATCCTTAAATTTAATCGAATTAGATGATATTATTAACGTACTGAAAAACAAACCTGATGAAATGGAAATTGTACTTACAGGTCGTAATGCAAATCCTAAAATTATAGATATAGCCCACCTTGTATCTGAAATAAAACCTGTAAAACATTACTGGGATACAGGCATTGCTGCAAGAAAAGGGATAGAATATTAACCCCTTAAGCTCTTCTCATTAAATCTGACAACTTAACTTCTTTTGGTGCAACTTTTTTTATCTTAGGCTTAACAACCTTATCTGACTCTTTAAATTGAGAAAGTCCCACTTTTAACTTGCTATTTTCTTCTTTCATTAAAAAAATCTCTTGTAAAAAAGATATAATTTCACTCATAATATTCTCCTAAAACTATTATAACCTTATTGACTTAATTTATATCATACATTAAATCTATTTTCCATCAAAAAATCATTGTAGTTTATGTTATATTATTACTATAAGTCGATAGAATTTAAAATTTGAATACATATATACCAAAAACTATGAATGAAGAAGATATTATAAATTTTAATACAGCTATTAATCTATACAACAAAAATCTAAATCAAAAAGAATTAATAACTCTCATAGCAAACGGTAATGTGACAGAAAAGCAAGTTGCAACGCTTAAACTCCAAAAAATAACAAGCAAAGAAGAAGCAAAAGTTCTGCTCTTTAATCTTACAGGTCAAGACGGTAAAGTGAGAGAAGCAGTATCTTTTAAAATAAAAGAATTTATGAATAATCCAAAATACTTAGTATACTTTTCTTCTCTTGAAAATTATGATATTTTTCTGGATGCAATTATAGATATAAACGGAAATATATGCAGAAACATAATATCAGCAATCAGCAATTTTAAAAATAATGAAGAATTTTGTCGACATTTTTGTAAAAAATTAAACGAATTAACAATAGAATTAATAAACAAAATTGAAAAATTTGATCTACAAGATGGAAAATACAAAGTAAATAAGGAAGTTTTTAAATTATATTGGTGCCTTGAAACAATTTATAATTTTTATGATAAATTTGACATGCCAACTCTAAAGAGTATATTATCAAAAACAAAAGTAATAGGAGATTATACCATAAGAGAAAAAACAGCAAAAATACTCTCTAATGACTTAAAATCTCCAGAATTAGAAAAAATACGTGTTGAATTAAAAAAAGACAAAAACTACTATGTAAGAAGGTTTTAAACGAGTTATGTAAACTTATATTAAGAAATTAATACAAAATATATACACTTTAGGCAATTTTTAATTAATAATTTCCTTTATATAAGTACAGAGGAAAAATGATTAGGGAAACTTAAAGGAGAAAAATATGGCAAGAGTATTGATTTCAATGCCTGAAAGATTTTTAGACGAAATAGACCAAGTTGCAGGTAACGAAAATCGCACACGTTCAGAACTTATCAGGGAAGCACTTCGTACTTATATGTACAGAAACAAAATTAGAAATACGCAAAAAGCAAATAAAAATGCAGAATTACTTGAAACGCTTCTTGGATAAAGGCAATCTCAAAAGGGAATGGTAAAAGTTAAGGTAAAATTATAGGGGAAATAAAAATGAGTAAAGCAGATTATTTAATGTCATCATTGGATGAGTATTTCGAAATACTTGATAAAGAAAATCAAAAACGCTCACAAATTATCGCAAAGTCACTAGTTAAGTACTTACAAAAAAACAAAGAACACAACAAATTTGAAGTTTTACAAATGGCAAAATAGCACAATTTAAAGTATTATTTAGGAACAAAATTTAGGGGAAAATGAAATTACAACTTGTAAACGACTTACT
>CASECH010000116.1 GCA_949286405.1 uncultured bacterium | reverse complement strand
GACAAATTTATGTTTTGACTGATGACGGAGCTTTGCTTGCTGAGCATAATTATACGGAAGATGCTTATAAAAAAACAATATCATTATTGCCTAAAAAATTAAAAAGTAACAAACCCATGATTTTCGGAGATGTTAAAAATCAACCTCTTGTATATGTAAAAAAAGAAGATCCAAATATTATTATTATTGTTAATACGACAGAAAAAATTACCCGAAAAGCTATTACTGATAACAGTTTGAAAATTATTTTGTCCTGTCTTTTTGCGACGCTAACTATTATTTTTGTTGTAGCTTTGTACACATATTATTTGTACATAAACATAAGACAGTTATTTAAGGGAATAATTGCAATTTCAAAAGGAAATTATGAACGTCAGATAAGACTTTTGACGACAGCTTTTACTCCTCATGAAATTGTATTTTTGGCTTTTGAATTTAACAGAATGGCGAATGAGATTCATAAGTCATATATTCAGTTGAAAAAAAATAACAAAGAGCTTAAACAACTAAACGAATTCAGATCTAATTTGATTGATACTGTAAGTCATGAATTACGTACTCCTTTGACAAGTATTCAAGGTTATACGTCAAGACTAATGAGGCAAGATATTCAAATTGATGAGGAAACTAAGCAAAAATCTTTGAGGATTATAAAAGAACAGTCAGAAAGACTGAAAAGATTGATTGAGGATTTGTTAACTATTCCTGATATTGAGGGAATGAGATTACGTACAAAGGTAGAGCAAGTTTGGCTCCCTGAAGTTATGGAAGAAGCTAAGGGATTGATTAAAAATAAGGATAATAAAGTAATTGAAATTAATTTGGCAGAAGATTTTCCAATGGTTATTGGAGATAAAGACAGATTGATTCAGGTATTTGTAAATTTGCTTGAAAATGCTGCTAAATATGCTTACCCTGATACAAAGATTGTTGTGGATTCAATTATTAATAAAAAAACAGTACAAATTTTTGTTCAAAATGAATGTGATGTAATTCCTCCAAAGCAATTGAATAAGTTGTTTGAAAAATTTATTCGTCTTGATGATAATACGACAAGAACTACCAGAGGTACTGGGCTTGGTTTGTTTATTGTAAAAGGTTTAATTGAAGCTATGAATGGTACAATTAAACTGAGCAGTAGTGAAGATTGTGGATTTTGTGTTGAAGTTACATTAGATTTAGCTTCTGCAGATGAGGGAGTGGAAGTCTAATGCAGCAAGCTATTATTCAGGCAAAAAAATCAGGGATAGAAATTCCTGTAGGAGCTGTGATTTTAAAGGATGGAGTTGTAATCGCTGAAGCGTTTAATAAAAAAGAGGCTGAAAAAGATGTTACATCGCATGCTGAAATTCTTGCGATAAGAAAGGCTGAGAAAATTCTTGATAATTGGCGTTTGGATGATTGTGAAATGTATGTTACCTTAGAGCCTTGTCCAATGTGTGCTTGGGCTATTATTCAAGCGAGATTGCAAGCTGTATATTTTGGATCTTATGATTTGAATTATGGTGCATTAGGGTCAAAAATTGATTTAAGAAATTTGCTTAATTCCAATTTAAAAGTCTATGGTGGAATTATGGAAGAAGAATGTGATAAAATTTTAAAAGATTATTTTAAGGATATGCGTCATGATAACAAAATCTCAAATTGATGAATTGGCAGAAAAATATGAAAATATAGATTTTATAAAGGACGATCCAATTAGAATTCCCAATAGATTTGATAATAAAAAAGATATTGAGATTGCTGGTTTTATCGCATCTTTAGTAGCTTATGGAAGAAGAGAAGTTTTTTTGAAAAAATTGGATATTCTACTTGATATTGCTCAGAATGAACCGTTAAATTTTATTTTGAATTTTGAGCCGAAAATTTTTGGAGATTTTAATTATCGTTTTGGTAAACCTGAAGATTTTGCACAAATTTTTATGATAATGCGTAATTTATATTCTAAAAATGGAGGTCTTGAAGAACTTTTCAAATATGGTTATGAAAATCAAATAGATGATAATATGTTTATACCAATTACCGATTATTTTTACGCAAATGCTAAAGATAATGAAGCTCAGGGCTTTAAATTTATGCTTCCAAATGCCAGAAAAGGCAGTGCTATGAAACGCATGTGTATGTATCTTAGATGGATGGTAAGAAAAGGGCCTGTTGATTTTGGAATATGGGATTTTATGAAACCTTCTGAATTGTTAATTCCATTGGATACACATGTGGCAAGGTTATCGAGAGAAATGGGACTTTTAACAAGGAAAGCTAATGATTTTAAATCTGTACTTGAAATTACAGAAAATCTTCGAAAATTTGATTCTAATGACCCTGTAAAATATGATTTTGCGATGTTTGGCTATGGGGTTAATAATAAATAATAAAAAACACCTGAATTGTAAAATTCAGGCGTTTTTATCAGAATTTATATTTTATTCTCCAAGGTTTATTTGAGAGAATTGAACAATCTTATTTTTTCCGCGTTTTTTAGCGTTATATAATGCGTGCTCTGCATAGCGAATAATTGTATTTGCATCTTCTTCTGTATTTTCAAGACAAGGATATGTCGAGATGCCTCCAGAAATTGTGATAGGGTGTCTTTCTTCTTCGCCTGCTGGGATGAATTCCATTTTTTCAATATCTCTTCTGAATCTTTCTGCAAAAAGATATGCATTACTTTCGGATGTGTTAGGAAGGATTAATAAAAATTCTTCATCACCATATCTTGTAAGTACATCTTCTTTACGGATAAGTTGTTTTAATTTGTCAGCTATTGAGCGAAGAAGTACATCACCCCATTCATAGCCGTATATATCATTTACAACTTTGAAAAAGTCAAGGTCAAATAACAAACAAGAAAGTTTTGTACCATAACGTTTTGCACGAGAAATTTCTTGTTCTAAACGTTCTTGAAGATACTTTCTGTTATGTAGTCCTGTTAGTTCATCTGTTGTAGATACAATTTTTAATTTATCACGTAATTCTTTGTATTTTAATAGGGCATTAGCTCTGATTACAAGTTCCATGTTATCAACAGGAGTCTTAATAAAATCAAAAGTTACTGCTCTTACAGTAGTCCCCTTAAATACTTCCCCGATGAAAAGAACCGGAGATTTAAATTTTGTAACCATTAAAACATCTTTGATATTAGGAACACTTTCTATAACAATAAGACCCGGGTTAAGGATTTCATAATCTCTTAATTTTTCTGCATCTTCAATTCTGATGTTTGTATCATCTATTTTAGCAAGTACATCTGCCAATATAGATTCTTTCTTGTCTGTATAAACTACAATATTTTTCATAATTTAACTAACCTCTTTTTGCACTCTCTTATGCGTGTAGTTTAGCATATTGAGAAGATTAAATCAATATATAAATAAAAAGTATTATATCATTTTACTTTATTTCTTCATTTTTTTGTCTTTACGTGCTAACATTATTATATGGGCAGTGTTAATATGATGAATTTATTAATAAGATCTATGACTGTGGATGATATTGATGATGTGATAGCGGTTGAAGCTAAGGCTTTTGGTGAACATCATTGGTCTAGGGATTCTTTTTATAATGAATTATCAAATGAATTAGCTCATTATTTTGCTGCTGTTGATGAAAATAATAAACTTATCGGGTATGCAGGTTGTTGGCAAATTCTTGAAGAAGCTCATATTACAAATATCGCTGTAGATATAGATTATAGAAGAAAATATATCGGTGAAGCACTATTAAGACAAATTATTCAGTGTTGCTATGAGGAAAAAATAAAATATATTACTTTGGAAGTACGTGTAAGTAATGAACCGGCGATTAAATTGTATGAAAAATACGGTTTTAAGTCTTTAGGTCTTCGTAAAGGCTATTATCAAAATAATAATGAAGATGCCTTAATAATGTGGACAGAAAATATATTTTACGATAAATTTAAACTGGGATATGAAAAAAATATTAAAGCATTAGGGGAGAAAATTAATATTTTATGACGGATGCTGGTGTAAGACCTCGTGTAAAGGTTGTAAAAAGACAAATTGAAGGAATTAGGTTGTCATTGGGAAGTATTCTTCTTATGCTTTGTTGTACATTTTTACTTATAATTTCAACTTTTATTCAGATTAATATAACTCATTTTATTATCCCTTCAGGATTGTTTAGCGGAGAATCTCTTGGTGTAAGTGATTTTATTCATACATATAAGTTAATTCCTCAGTTACCTGTTGTAATGTTTATTGGTGCTTTTTTAGGAAGAAAGTATGGGATTACAAGTATTTTGCTATATATACTTTTAGGGTTGTTTGTAATACCTGTTTTTGCTTTGGGAGGAGGACCAAAATATATTTTTGAGTATAGTTTTGGGTATATTTTTGCATATATTCCTGCTGTATTTTTTGCCGGTTCAATTTTGAAGGGTGGATTTACTAACAAAAATATTATTCAGGCTGTTTTAGTAGGGATTTTAACTATTCATATTATTGGGATTTTGTATATGCTGTTTATTGCAAGTCTAAGACATGAAGGTTGGGAATTTGTAAGCAGTTGGATTGTTGCTCAAAGTGGCATAAAAATTATTTATGATTTAATTTTATCTCTTATGGCGGTTTTTGTAGCTAAATATGCAAAAATTGTGCTTTGGTTCTATATGTAGCAAAAAATTCTGTGTTTGTTTTTTATACAAGGTAAGTATAAAAAAGGGGTTAAAATGAGGATAAATTCTTGTACGTGTTCATTTGGTTCTTTGCATAGGAACGTAATCGATGTTCAGGGGCATATTGGTCAAATGTATGATGGTATGAAAAATACTAATTTAAGTTATTCTTCTCAAGATATTATTGATACTGTTGCAGATTTTAATGTGAAAAAAGTTTTGGTGAGTTCTTTATCAGGATTAAATGATTCTTCAAGTAATTTGTATAAGGATGAAATTTCAGCTAATAAGGAGCTTTTAGAAGAATGTCGAAAAGCTGATGGCAAACTTTTCCCTCTTGTGACTTGTCAACCGGGAATTTCTCAGAATACATCAAATATAGAAAAAGTATTGTCAGCTGGAAAGTTTTATGGAATGAAATTCCATCCGACAAATACTTCAAAGTCGATTTCTGAAAATTTTGATATTTACTCAAAATATTTATCTGTTGCAGAAAAACATGGTCTGCCTTGTGTTTTTCATTCAGTAACTGATAGAAAATCAAATCCTACACAAATAATTAGACTTGCTGAACAACATAAAAATTTGCCTGTTGTATTGTATCATATTGATTTGGGGAGCAATAAACAACAATATTTTAATACTATTGATAGAATTGCAGAGTCTGTTAAATCAAATAAATCTAATCTATTTGTAGATATTTCGTGGTTGACTGATATTTGGAGTGAAAATACTCAAAAAAATAAAGATGTTATTAAATATACTATTGAAAAACTTGGTGTAGGCAGAATTCTTTTTGGTTCAGATACTCCGATTACGGAAATGGGTGATAAAAATCTGTATGGCAATTTTGTGAATTTTATCCATAATACTGTGAAAGAATACTTTGTCGAAAATTCTAAAGAGAGTGAACTTGAAAAATCTCTTGATAAAATTTTTTATGACAATGCTGAAGAAGTATTTTTTCAAAAAAACTGGAATAAAAAGCCTGCTCTGATTGAAAAATCAAATAGTAATAATTTAAAATTAATATTACTAGGGGCGACTCTTTTACTTGGAGCAGGTTATTTTATATTTAAAACTTTAAACAGTAAATCAAAATCAAATTCTGCAACAAATGATAATTTGTCTAAAAATCAAAATTCGAAATTATCACTGTCTGTCTAAATTTAACTTTTTACATAATTAATTAGTTTTTTGATATCCTTATTCCAAATACCATTCCAATTTCTAATAATTATGTCAGCAGGTGAGATTCCGTTTAGTGTTAATTCTTTTATTTTTTCAAGATATTTTTCTTCACCTGTATTCATTTCAATAAGTGATTTTTCTGCTATATACAAAATTTCTTTTGCAATATCTTTCACTTCGTATTTTCCAATTTTACAATCCAAGGCACTTTTGGGAACGTTATATCTCAATTCTGAAAAATCTCGATAGTCAAAGTCTTTAAATAGATTTTCAATATCACTAATTGCAGATTTGTTGTATAAAATTCCTTTGTAAATTGCTAAAATTGCGTATTGCAGACCTTGGTTCACACAATCATGATTTCTGATTTCGATAAAGTTTCTTAATCTTACTTCAGGGAAATATAAATTTGCATGTAGTTCAAAGTCTTCCATAGTTGGTTCAAAACCTTCCCAACCTCTTTCCATAAATTCATCAAAAGAGATTTTTCCGTTAATTTCAACAGGAAGATTTTCTCTATTTATGAAAATCATTGGTGATTCTAGTACATAATCAATGTATTCTTCAAACGAGAAATTTTCATCAATTTGTCCTACAAATCCGCAACGATCGTTGTCGGTATTTAACCAGCTTAAAGCTCTGAAACTTTTATATCCTGTTTCTACACCGCCTCTTATAGGGGAGTTTGCAAACATAGCTGTCATAAATGGAGTTAGTTTGTTTGCTATCTTAAATTTTAACATAGCATCATCTTCACTTGCAAAGTCAAAGCAAGCCTGTACTCCTGCAGTCTCACGCATCATAACGTCTGAAAGTATACCCCATAGGTATCTTGCCATGATTTTATAACGTTTTTTGGGTAACAAACCTATTGATTTGTGGGTAGATAATGGAGAAACTCCATAATTTAATAAACTCATGTCAGATTTATTCAAAATGGGTTTTAGTCTTTTATCAAGAGAATTGATTTTTTCTTCAAGTTTGAAAATATCATTTTCAGGTTTGATACTTAATTCAACTTGGCAACCCGGTTCAAGTGTAATGGTGTCATGCTCTTGTTTTAGCCCGATTATATTATAATCATCGGTTATATAATCCCAATTTTCTTCTCTCGCAAAGTTTCGTAATAAATTGCATACTCCAAAATCCGATGCGTAATCAGCAGCTTTGCAGGTAGAATTGAATATAGGAAGTCTTTCATATTCTATTCCTATTTGTAGCTGTGTGTCTGTTTTACAGGCATTTTGGAAGTTTTTTAAAATTTCTTTTTTGTCCAATTTTTCCTTAGTTTGTATATTACTCACTTTGTCCCCCTGTGGATTAATTATAACATCTACAAAACTATCAGAAATATTTTTTTTTAACATTTACCTGTGTGTGGTATTATAATAGGTAAGATGAATTACTTCGATAGGGCAAGATTTTTTAGAACAAAAAAAAGACTAGGTCAAAATTTTTTGATTGATGGTCAGACAATCAGTGATATAATTGATTTTGCAGATATATCAGCTGACGATGTTGTTGTTGAAATCGGTCCTGGAGTTGGTTTTGTTACAGAACAGCTTGTTAAGCATGCCAAAAAAGTTATTGCTATCGAATTGGATGAAGAAGCGATAAAAGAATTGAAAAAGCTTGATGCTCCTAATTTAGAAATTATTCATCAGGATATTTTGAAAACAGATTTATCACAGTTAAGTGATGGTAAAATTAAAATTGTTGCAAATATTCCATATTATATTACAAGTCCGATTATTGCTCATCTGTTGGGTGAGGTAGACGATTTGGATAATAAAAACAGAAATAAAATTACTGATATCTTATTGATGGTCCAGGAAGAAGTTGCAAGAAGAATGGTTGCAAATGAAAACTCTCCTGCAAAACAGTATGGGCTTTTGACTATACTTTCTCAATTTTGGGCTGATGTAGAGATTATGAAGCTTGTTGGAAGAAGGTCTTTTTATCCTGCTCCGAAAGTTAATTCTGCACTTGTCAAACTTGTTGTGAGAGAAAAACCGTTGGTTGAATTGAGTGATTATTCTTTCTTTAGAAGAACAGTTAAAGCAGCTTTTTCTCAAAGAAGAAAAAATATCAAAAATTGTTTGCTTTCAGGTGGATTTGCAAAGGATATCGTAACCAAAGCTTTAGAAAAATTAGGTTTTTCTGAAAATGTTAGAGGTGAAAAACTTTCTATACAAGATTTAGGGAAACTTTCCGAGGAATTGTTATTGGAGGGCAAAAATGGATAAAATTAAAGTTAAATGCCCTGCAAAGATAAACTTGTCACTCAAAATTATAAATAAGCGTGAAGACGGTTTTCATAATATTGAAAGTGTTATGCAAGCAATAAGTCTTTATGATTATTTGACGATTTCTATTGATAAATCTCAAGGACTTGTGATTAATTTGTCAGGTACAAGTGATGAAATTCCTTATAATGAAAAAAATCTTGTCTATAAAGCTGCTGTGTTGTTTTTTGAGAAGACAAATCTTGATAATTGTAAGATAAATATTTTTATCGACAAAAATATTCCAGTATCAGCAGGTTTGGCTGGGGGAAGTACTGATGCTGCTGGAACTTTATATGGACTTAACAAGCTTTTTGATGAGCCTTTGTCTAATAAAGAATTGCATGAGTTGTGTGCAGCTCTTGGATCTGATTTGAATTTTTGCCTTGAAGGAGGTCGTAAAATGATGAGAGGTAGGGGAGAAATTCTTGAGGATCTTGAGTTTGAACCTTTTAATGTTTCTTTGATAAAGCCAATAGATTTGGGAATAAGTGCCAAAGAGGCTTATACAAAGTTTGCAAAGAAAAATTCTGACGGAGTAGAAGGACGCGAGGATTTTGCAAATGATTTGGAATGGGCTGTAATTGATGATTATGTTGAATTACAGAAAATAAAAGAAGTCTATCCTGAGTCTGTAATGTCAGGTTCAGGATCAGTCTATTTTGGTGTTAATATGGAGTATAGACCCCAAGAAGGTTATTGGATACACAATAACCTCGCAGCAGTTAAGGGAGGTATTTCTGCTGTGTAACCCCGAAATATGGAAAAGGCTCTCTTTATTAAGAGAGCCTTTTTAGGATATTTAATGAGTTTTTAAGTTTAGATGAGTTATGCAGCTTTTTTTGCTTTATCTTTTTCCATAGCAGCATTACGTTCTTCTGCTGTGTCAAATGATCTGCTTCTCTTTCCGTTACAGTCTGTATAGAAGTAAACTGTTTTTGTTTCTTTAGTTACAGGGTTTGTATATTTGCCTGTGTATTTTGAAGCAGGTGGGAATGAATTAGTTTTTTCTTTTACTTGTCCATCTTTGTTCAATTTATAGTTTTTGTCGCCTACTTTTAATGTTTCAGGTAAATTTAATACCTTTGGTTGAACATTTAATGTGAAATCTGTGATACCGTGCTGTCTTTTAAGTTCATGTACTGCTTCTTTTAAATCTTTACCGTATAGATTATATTTTGCAGAAATTATGCCTGACCAGTATTCACCTTTTTTAGGTTTGTATTGATATACAGGAATTTCTTTTTCAATAATTTTATCTTCTTGACCAGGAGTTTTTGGACATTCATCTTCAACAGGAATATCTGGAT
>CASECH010000115.1 GCA_949286405.1 uncultured bacterium | reverse complement strand
CCATGAGAAGAGTTTAATCTGAACATGGTAACACCAGCTTTAAACAGCTCTCTGATTTTTTCTTTTGTGCTACTAGCAGGTCCTAATGTAGCAACAATCTTCGTCATAGTATAGTTATCCATACTTATCCTTTCTTAAGTGGGTAAACTTAATTTTTATTCCACATGTTTACAAACTACTTCTAATACGTTATACTATATCACGAAAAGGATTTTATAGTAAGTAATTGTTAATGTTTTTAAAAAAAAGGAGTTCGTAATGAAGAAATTTGTAGCTGGTTTAATGGTTTTTAGTATTATTTCTTTCAATACTATTCCTGCATTTGCATCTGTAAGTATTTCAGATGTAAACCAAGGGTATTGGGCAAGAAAAGAAATTGAAACTGTTGTAGAAAAAAATGTTATGTCTGTCGATTCTCAAAGCAGATTTTTACCTGAAGAGTCAATTACGCGTGTTGATTTTGTGAATGCTTTATTGAAAGTTTTAGGTAATGAAAATTTAAATTTAAGTATTAAAAACCAATTTAAAGATGTATCTCAAAGTGATCCAAATTATGAAAATATTTTGCGTTCTCAACAATTAGGACTTGTATATGGTTATCCTGATAAAACATTCAAACCTAAAAATGTTATTTTAAGATCTGAAGCACAGTCAGTTATTAGTCATATAACAAAAGATATGACTGCTGATGCATCTGTTTTATCTCAATTTAAAGACAGTAATACTATTCCTGGTTGGGCTAAAAATATTTATGCAAAGACTATTTCTTATGGAGTTTATGTAAATTATCCTGATTCTCGTGAATTGAGACCAAATGCTAATTTGACAAGATCTGAAGCTGCTGTACTTTTGGCAAGATTAAGTGAAAAATTGAGCCTTGTTAAGTCTGAATATGTTGGAGATACTGCTATTGTCGCAGTAGAACATTTGCCAAAAGTTAATAAAAAAGTAACTAATGATGTTGTTAATATTACAAAAACTCAGAATATAATAACTAAAGACAATGTTATTGTTGTTGCTTTTGATGAAAAATTTAAGCAAAAATTGCATCAAGCTGGTGATGTTGTATATTTTACAACTCCTGAAAATATTGTAACTAAGGAAGGTACTGTATTAATTCCAGCTGGTTCAAAATTTACTGGTAAGGTTTTAAATATCCAAGATCCAAAATGGTTTAATAAAAATGGTAGGGTGTATATTCAGTTAGAAAAAGTTGTATTCCCTTCAGGACAAGAAGCTGAATTTAATGCAAAACCATTTTATAAAGAATACGCACTTAAGGAAGGTCCTTGGATGACTACCGGAAAAGTTGCATTGTGGACAATTGGTTTAGGTGCTGTAGGTACAGGTGCAGGTATTGGTTTTGCGTTTATTCCTAACCCTGCTAAGATTGGTAATGCTTTTGCTATTGGTACACCTATTGGTTTAGGTGTTGGTTTAGTTACCGGTTTGGTTACTCCAGGACTTAAATATAACGCTAAAAAGGGTGAACAAATTAATGTAATCTTGTTGGAAGATTCTGCTATGGAAAAAGTTCAACCTGAATTATAATTTATAGTTTTTAAATATTATATTTTAGGAGGTGTCTATTTGTATAGCACCTCCTATCTTTTTGGATATAGTAAAATATTCTTTTAAGTTTAGAATGAAAATGGAAATTGTGTATTATTGGTTAGTATGAATTTATGGGAGTATTGTATGAAAAAATTATTTTTTGCACTAGCTTTAATAGGTGTTGTTAGCTTTTCTGCTCAAGCTGCTTTTGCTGCATGTCCTTGTCAGGGAAATTGGTATAAATCTTCGAATTTATATTATTTAAACCCTATGCCTTACATGGGAATTGGGGAAAACAGAACTTCATTTAGCTTAAATCCTTTTAAAGGTTTTAAGAATTGTAATAAGTGTGAGGTACCAAAATGTGACTCTTGTTGTACCGGAGCTGCTGCACCTGTTTGCCCGACTTGTGTAAGAGCTTTTCCTGAACAAAAGTGTAATGAATGTGATGAAATGATAATGGAGGAAATATATATAATTAAAGACTAGTTTATAACTTAATCTTGTAATAAAAAAGGTAGTCTGGTCAGCTACCTTTTTTATTTTCTCGATATTTACCTTTCTTATATTCCAATGTTTCTTAATGCATTAAATATATCATCTGTAATTTTTTGAATATATTCTTGGCTCACCATTCCATTAATTACTGCATCTGCTATTTGATAAGCTGGTCTTATATATTGTTGTGCAGTTTTATTAACATCTTGGAATTGCAAATCTGCAGCAGTTCCTGTTTTCCCTCTTAGTGCAGCCCTACTGTACCATCTTTCTTTTATAACTTCCAATGGCGTAAACACATATACTTTTACGTCCATAATATCTCTAACACCTTCATTTAGGACATATAATCCTTCAGTAAGTACAACTTTGGCAGGTTTTTTTAGGTCTCCATTAGGGTTTGATATGCAAGTTACAAAGTCATACTTTGGAGATTTTATTTCTTCTCCATTTTTTAGTTTAATAAGGTGTTCTTTCATAAGTTCCAAATCAATTACATCAGGAGTGTCAAAGCTAAAACCTGTTTTAAAAAGTTCTTCATAACTTCCGGCTTCTTGAAGCTCTTTTGATGTATCTTTGTAGTAATCATCACATCTTATGACTGTATATATGCCTTCAGTTTTCTTTTTTACACAAGCTTTTATTGTATTGTCTACGAATACTGTTTTGCCAGATGCACTTTCTCCTGTTATCCCTATTAAAAATGTCTTTTTCTTTTCTTGGACTACTTTACGTGCTATATTCAATATTAAATTATCGGAAGTCTTTAAGAATAGTGGTTGTTCTTCCTTTTGGTCTTCTTCCAATATTTTTTTTAGTGACTCTACAATATTAGAGATGAGTTCCATATCCCGTCTATTTGAATAGTAGTCATAATTTGTAAGTCCAAAATCAGTCATCATACTTCTGTATTCCCCTATAAATCTATAACAAGTATTTTACTTTAAAGTAAAAATATTTTCTTATATTACTAAATTTTGTAACAATATTTTTTATTTTCTTAAAGTTCTTTATAAATTTACCCGTTATGGGAATATGTAAAGAAAAAGAGGAGTATGTTTATGTATCATGACGAAATTTTTGAGAATGCATTACGTGAAGTAAAAGAAGAAAGTTACAATGCCCTAAAAAAAGAAATTAGTTCAATGGAAGCAACTATTGAAAGATTTTTGCAAAATGTTTTGGGATGTACTACAAGTCTTAGTGAGAGAGATTATCACGTTTCTACAATGTAATAATAAAAAGGACCATATAAATGGTCCTTTTTATTAGCCATATATTCTCATATTTTGTATATCTGATAACATACTTAATAATTCTGCATTTTCATTATTTGTTTTTTGTATATGGTATTCTTTTGATTCTGCATCTGAAAGTATTTGTTCATATGCTTTTAATAGTTCTTCATCTGGTGTTTCTCCTGATTCTTGAACTTTTTTAGTACAAGTAGTTAGCAGTTCTTTTTTTACTTCTTGATCTTTTTGTGCTGTTTGTGCCAGTTCTAGTGCTTTTTGTTCTTTGTGTTTTTCAAGCTCGGACTTTCCAACAGCTTTTCTTGCGAGCCATCCGCTAATACAACTTACAGCTATTCCACAAATGGCTCCAATAGCTGTTCCAATTATAGGGCAGGCTGCTGTTCCTATAGATGCTCCAATAGCTGCACCTGCTGCAGCTCCGGCTGCATATCCTCCAATTTCGGCTCCAACTACCATAGCAGTTTTACCTAATTGTTTCATTCCTTTTTTATTTCCACATTCTTTAAACGTCTTAACTAATTCAGGAATTTCTATTGCGGTTGTGATTATTGCTGCCGCAGCGTTCCCTTTGGCTCCTTTAGCAAGTGTTCTTAATGTTTTTGATGTTACTGATTTTTCTGCAATTTTCCCTGCAGCTTTATTATAACCTGAGTATTTTTTTATTCCAGCCAAAATTTTTCCGCGTTTTGTTGCCGGGGTTATAATTCCAGAAACTTTTGCGTTATGAATATTTAGTTGAGCTTTAGCCATAGCTTCATCAATTTGTTTAAGGTAAGATTTTAATTCTGCTCCTTTAGTACCTTTGGCTTTTGCTATTAATTCTCTTACTTCTTTATAATAATTTGATTTGATAATATTGTTATTATATTTTATTTGAGCTTTTTTATTAAGTTGTGCAAAATCACTATAATTCATTGGCTTAACTTCAGCGATTTTTGCCTCAAGCATTTTTAATGAGTTATTACCTATTCTGTTTTTAGCTGTCTCAAATATGTTTTTACCTTTTAGAGCTTTATCATTTGTAATGTTTAGATTTCTTGTATTAAGGTATCTTTGCCAAGCATTTGAATAGTTTCCTTTGTTTTTATAAAGCCAGCTGAGTCCTTTATATCCTTGACCTGCAAAAATAAGTCCTCCTTGGAATATAGCACCTCCTGAAATATTTTCTGCAAGGTTATATGTAATAGGATTTACTCCTAATGCATAATTTGCAGCAGCTTGATAAGGTCTTAGCCTTGGATTATAACTAACTATAGACATATTCCTCTTTTTCTTCAATATAAAATTGAATTTAATTCCCCGTATATATATAAAGTATATTTGTGTATGATAATTTCTTTATTTTAATGAATTATTAAGATATATTAAAACAAGAGTCAATATTGACTCTTGTTTTTATTGCTTGTTTATCAATTTTATTTATGCATACATATTGAAGTTATTTCCGCTTAGTCCTGCACCACTTGAAAGTGCTTGTTGTAATGACATTAATTGTTCAGGAGACATATAAGGTTTTGGAGGTATATAACTTGCTGTCTGTTTATATTCCTGAGGATATCCATTAAAGTTTGGAATGTTTTGATTTGAATCAATGTATTGTTTTGCTTTTTCTCCTTTTTCTGCAACTTTTTCTGAATATGTTTTTCCTACGATTTTTCCAACAAGCCAGTCCCCTACAAAGCCACCAACAAGCATTCCTATTGGACCGCCAAGAGCTCCACCAATTGTTGCAAATAACATACTGCCGCCAAGTCTTGCCCCAGCTTTTACAACTTCAGCACCACCAGATACGATACCTTCATCTTTTGTTGCTCTAAATATATTTGGTAATTCTGTTATTGCTATCATTAAACTACCAATTATTGGTAATCTTTTTCCTAATCCTTTGAATATCCCTTTAGTTTGTCCCCAAAGTTTACTCTTACCTGCTGCTTCTGCTGCTTTTCCTCCAGCTTCAAATCCTTCTTGAATTACTTTTGGGGTTGTTCTTATTGATTCCCATTGTGCTTTCCAGAAGCCTCCGCTATCTTTTATTAATTTTTCATTATGTACCTCTCCAGCTTTAAAAGCATCTTTAAGCTGTTGCCAAAAATCTTTAAAGTGTTTACCGCCAACTCTTTTACCATTTGCTCCTTTTATACCGTAAAAAGAATCTCTTAGAGTTTCTGATATTACATCTCCACCGGTACCAAAGACTACATCAGGATATATTTTGGCTGCTCGCTTAACATAGCCCCAAGCATTATTAAAACTTGTTGAACTGATTGTCGTCATTTCAAACCTACCTAATTATAATAACTAACCTTATTTATATAAAGTTTTTTTTTGTTTGATTATTGCTTAAATTTGAATTATAAAGTTTACATTACTTAATAATTATTTAATTAGTTGTTATTTCAATGTACTATTATTGGCATATTAATAATTTTTTTGTGGGGTGTTTATGAAGACAATTACTCTTATTAATGGTGATGGAATTGGACCAGAAATATCAGATGCTGTTGTAAAGATTATCGATGCAGCAGGTTTAAAAATAAATTGGGATGTGCAGACTGCAGGAGCTGATGTAATTGGGGCAGAGGGAACTCCTTTACCTGATAGAGTTGTTGATTCAATTAAAAGAAATAAAGTAGCACTTAAGGCTCCTGTAACAACACCTATTGGTAAGGGATTTCGCTCAGTTAATGTTCAATTGAGGAAGACTTTAGATTTATATGCAAATTTAAGACCGTGTAAGAATTTACCTAATATTGAAACTAAGTTTAATGATGTAGATATTGTAGTTGTGAGAGAAAATACTGAAGATTTGTATGCTGGTATTGAAAGACAGATTGATTCTGATACGGCTGAAAGTATAAAATTAATTACAAGATGTGCTTCTGAAAGGATTGCAAAATTTGCTTTTGAATACGCTGTGAAAAATAACAGAAAAGAAGTTTGCGTAGTTACTAAGGCAAATATAATGAAGCTTTCAGATGGATTATTTTTGGATTCTTATAGAAAAGTTGCTGAAAATTACCCGCAGATTCACAATAGAGAAATTCTTGTTGATAATTTATGTATGCAGCTTGTTCAAAACCCTTCTCAGTTTGATGTTTTAGTATTACCAAATTTATATGGAGATATTGTTTCAGATTTATGTGCGGGGCTTATTGGAGGACTGGGAGTGGCTCAAGGTGCTAATATAGGAGTTGATTATGCTGTATTTGAACCGGTGCATGGTTCTGCTCCTGATATAAAAGGAAAAAATATTGCGAATCCAACTGCTTTGTTGTTATCTGCAGTTGAAATGCTAAAATACATTGGCGAGAATAAATATGCAGAAAATATTGAATCAGCATTGTTTAAGACTCTTCAGTTAGGAGTCAAAACTCCTGATTTAGGTGGTAATGCAACTACAGAAGAATTTACTAATTCAATAATTAAACATTTATAGATTTAATTTGTAATTATATTTCTTAGTTCTATTAAAAGAATTAAGTTATTTATTTCATCAAATCATTTAGCTCTTTTTCTAATTGATCTTTAGGTTCTTGTATTATCGTTTCATTATTGGCATCAGCATTTTTTGTATCTACTCTTTTAGTTGAATTTTTATGAGTTGTAATGAGTATAATTGTTAATATTGAAAGAATTGAAATTGATATTAAAGGTCTGTATGCCAGCCAAGCAATAGCTATTGTAAATCCTGACAAAACAACAGAAATTATTATGGCAGGAATAATTGATACAAAGTTAAACAGCCAACCTAAGCCTATTACTGAGAATAACATTGATATTGGCTCTAATATACAAAGAATTCCTATGCACATTAAAACCAATCCAAGTACTCTGTATGTTAGTACATTGTTATAGTTATCTTTTTTAAATTTTTCAATCATTTCATTGGACGAGTATTCTCCATTTCCAACAAGAGCAACGTCTCCAGCATTTGTTCTTTGAATTTCAAGTGAATTCCCAAGTTGTCTTGCTATTACTGATATTTTTGAGTTTATTGGTAAGTATTTATATGAAATTCGTATATCCCCAATTTGTGGATCGCTTAAATCTCCAGTGTGGTAATATTTTTCAGTTGTTTTGTAGCCATTGTTTAATTGCGGTAATTGTGAATAAGTAGTATTTGTCTGTAGGTAGCTAATTACACTTGGTTTTAGTATAAATGTACCTATTTTTATAAATTCAGCCTCAAATCTTGCTGATTTTACAGGCATTTCTTCTATATTTCTTCGATTTTTATAGTGTTTGGAACTCCAAACTTTGTAGTATGAAGTTCTGGTATGTCTCCCTCTACTTTTTCTTACTTCCTTCCATTGGTATACTTGAGCTTTTTTATCGAGTACAAGTACTCGAGCTTTCAGATCTTTATCTCCAATAAATTCATCGGTGGTTGCATTACCGATATAATGTACCAGTTTACCATTATTTTCGGGTCTATTCTCTGTAATTTCTATTACGTTATTCCTAATAAATTTTTCTTTAGTTATATTTTTAGCATAATTACCTTCATTCCAAAATAAAAGGACAAAAGCTCCTATAAATAAAACTATACCTAATATAAAATTAGCTATTGGTGATTTTGTATTATTTTCTTCGTTGTTAAATAATCCCACTATTCTAAAGCTCCACTTATTGTAATCTGTTAATCTGTTAATCCCAAATCTCTTAAAAATCTTTTATTGTCAGATAGTTCTGCCAATTTTTCATCTTCAGTTAAATCAATTACACCACTTGAGAATAATTCATTTACAATTTTTTCATGGGATTTATTTTCAGGATCAGATAACACTAGTTTTGAAAAATTTTTTATGTCACATTCATGTTCGTATAGTTTTACTGCATTTTGCGTTAATTTATCAAGAAAGACATTTTTTCTATGGTCAAAATCCACATCTATCGGATTTATTGCCACATTTGAATGTTTCTTTTTTTGCGTACATAATTTTTGGGCTAATTTCTTGAACATGACACATTCCCCTCTCTCTCAATTGTATTATACTATATTATGTCAAAATATCCATAATTCTTAATATTTAGTAAAGTATATTAGTGCCTTGATTATAACTTGTATTTAGACTACAATAGGTTTGCGATTTGTAGATAAATGAAAGAGGTTTAAAATGCTTGATATCAAATTGATTAGAGAATGTCCCGAAAAAGTAAATGAACTTTTAAAAAGAAGAAACCCTGATCTTTCTATTGATGAGGTTTTGAAGATTGATGAAGAAAGACGTAAAATTCAAACACAGGCTGATGAATTACGTGCTAAAAGAAAAGCAGATTCTCAAAAAATCGGTATGATGAAAAAAAACGGTGAAAACACTGATGCAATTCAAGAAGAAGTAAGAAAACTCGGTGATGATATTAAAGCATTGGAAGAAAAACAAAATGATTTAGATGCAAAACAAAGAGATGTTTTGTTACACACTCCAAATATTCCTGATGAGACAACTCCTGTAGGGTTATCAGAAGATGATAATGTTGAAGTATATAAGTGGGGTGAGCCAAGAAAATTTGATTTTGAATTTAAAGCTCATTGGGACTTATGTGAAGAAAAAGGACTTGTTGATTTTGAACGTGGTGTAAAAATTTCCCAAAGTAGATTTATCCTATATCGTGGTAAAGGTGCTAAGTTAGAAAGAGCTATCATTAATTTCTTTTTGGATTATCATACTCAAGAACAAGGCTATGAAGAAATTCTACCTCCTTTTATGGCAAATGCTGCTACTATGACTGGTACTGGGCAGTTGCCTAAATTTAAAGAAGATATGTATAAATGTGTTGATGAAGATTTATACTTAATTCCGACTGCTGAGGTTCCTGTTACAAATATTTATTCAGGAGAAATTTTGTCAGAAGATGATTTACCTAAGTATATGACTGCATACACTCCTTGTTTTAGAAGAGAATCAGGCTCTGCTGGCAAGGATACAAGAGGGTTGATTAGGGTTCACCAATTTAATAAGGTTGAGTTGGTAAAACTATGTACACCACAAACAAGTAAGGAAGAACATGAAAAACTGACTGAAGATGCAGAAAAAATGCTTCAATTACTAGAACTTCCTTATCGTAGAGAAGCTTTATCAACCGGTGATATCGGGTTCTCAGCAAATAAATGTTGGGATTTAGAAGTATGGATGCCATCTTATGGTGCTTATAAAGAAATTTCAAGTTGTTCTAATTTCGGTGATTACCAAGCTAGACGTGCTAATATCAGATACCGTGACAAGGCGACAGGTAAGACACAGTTTGTTCATACAATAAACGGATCTGGTCTTGCAGTTGGCAGAACTTTTGCTGCTATTGTAGAAAATTACCAACAAGAAGACGGTACAATTATAATTCCTGAAGTTTTAAGAAAATATACAGGATTTGATAAGATTTAATTAAAGAGTAGAAAAGCTCCTTTAAAAGGAGCTTTTTTTATTTAAATTATTAAATAAATAGTTTTAGCTATATTATTTCATGTTATTCAAAACATTATCAATATTCATTTCTTTTCTTGCTGTAATTTTATTAGCTGTTTTGTCTGCATAATTTGCAGCTTTTTCAATAAATCCGACTGTTCCTCCAAATAATTTAGTTATAAAGTTTTCGCTAAAGCGTTTACAGAATTTTTGATTTTCTTCTATATATTCTTTTGGGTATACATTAGCACATAAATTTTTTCCGTCAGTTAGCAATGTAATGTCAACTTCATTATTTGTTGCTTGCTTGTTTATAATTTGTCTTAATTTTTCGAGTTCTTTATTATTTTTAATTCTGGATTTAATTAATTTGTTAACATTGTCATTTGAGTGAATTGCCATTCCAAAATATGGATTTTTTCCTGTTTTGCAGTTCAAATTTGTTTGCATAATTTCTCCTTAAATTTTAACTCCATTTAATTAATACCTGTAAAAATTTTTTTTGCTATTTTATTACTTAAATTTATTTTTTTCTTATAAGTTTTTTAGTAATATTACTGTGAAATTGTTTATGTATTGAAAAATATAAAAATACTTGTTAAATTTCTTCTGATGAATAGTCTTTTGGTTTACTTTTTTATTAAATTTCTTAAAAAATTTTTAAAATTTAATAATTTGTGGAATAATATAAGTAATATAGATATAGGAGTATGAATGTACGAATTTCCATTTGAGTTGGATGATTTTCAAAAAGAGGCTTGTGAATTTATTAATGATGGTAAAAGTGTTGTTGTTTGTGCACCGACAGGAGCCGGTAAAACTGTTATTGCACAGCATGCAATCCATAGAGCACTTGAGGAAAATAGTCGTATTTTTTATACTACTCCATTAAAAGCTCTTTCAAATCAAAAATATTATGATTTTGGAGAAAAATACGGCATAGATAAAGTAGGGCTTTTAACTGGTGATACATCTATAAATCGTAATGCTCAAATTGTAGTTATGACAACGGAAGTTTTTCGTAACATGCTTTATGGTACTAATTTTGGTGCCGTTGCTGATAATATGAAGGATGTCAAATATGTTGTATTAGATGAAGTCCATTACATGAACGATGAGCAACGAGGTACGGTGTGGGAAGAAAGTATTATTTACTGTCCAACTAATGTTCAAATAATTGCTCTTTCTGCAACTGTGGCAAATGCTGATGAACTTACAGCTTGGATTAATACAGTACATTCAAAAACTGAGCTTGTGAATACTGATTTTAGACCTGTTCCTTTGAGGTTTTATTATTTTGACAGTTCTCAGCCGGATAAATTGTTACCATTATTGACCCCAAGTGGGCAATTAAATAAAAAAATAAGACCCGAAAAACGTTTATTTGGAAAAAAATTACAAAATAAAAAATCTTACGTAAGAAATGTAGTTAGAAATTTACAAGCTAATGATATGCTGCCTGCTATTTATTTCACATTTTCAAGACGTAAGTGTGATGAACAAATGGAAAAATGTGCTTCTTTAGAATTGGTTACAAGGTCTGAGCAAGCTCAAATTAAACAGTTTGTGGATGAGTATATAGCAGAAAATCCTCATTTATATAATAATAAACATCTTGAGTTTTTATATCAAGGTGTTGCATCGCACCATGCTGGACTTCTACCGGCGTGGAAAAATTTGGTTGAAAAACTGTTTCAAAAAGGTTTAATTAAGGTAGTATTTGCAACTGAGACTCTTGCTGCAGGAATAAATATGCCTGCTCGCTCAACAGTTATAAGTTCTACGAGTAAGCGTACTGACAGCGGTCATAGAATGCTTACAGCAAGTGAGTTTTTGCAAATGTCAGGTCGTGCAGGACGCAGGGGGATGGATGAAGTTGGCTATGTAACTATTGTTGGAACTCAGTTTCAATCTCCTGAAGAGGTCGCAGAATTAGTTTTAAGTGATGCAAATCCTTTAGAGAGTCGTTTCTCCCCTTCAAATTCAATGGTTTTAAATTTATTGCAACGCTTTAGTTTAGATGAAGCAAAAGAACTTATATTGAAGAGTTTTGGTTATTTTTCTTCAGGTTCAAGATTGCAACCTCTATTAAAAGCTTATGAATTAAATGATAAAGAAATAGCATCAAGAGAATTTTTATGTCCTTATAAACTTTCTGATAAAGAACTATATGAGTATGATAAATTAAGGCATTTATATGTTCAAAACAGACAAACCTATAAAAAAATCTGTAAGCAGGAAAGAGCAAAAAATAGACCTCTTTCACCAGAAGCTTTAAAGTTTGGAGCAGAAACAAAAGCTATGCTTCACAAAATGCATAATTTTCATTGTGATATTTGTAAGCTTTATAGAAAGCATTCTAAAAATATCGAAGTTATTTCACGTTTGAATTTAAGACAAGAAAAGCTGCAAAAAGAAATCGAAAAACAAAGAGATATATTTTGGAATAAGTTTTTAGCACACCGCTCTGTATTGATTGATTGTGGGTATCTTAAAGATGATTATCCTACTGAATATGGTATTACGACGTCCCAAATTCGCTCTGAAAATGAGTTGTTTATTGCTCAAATAATATTTTCTAATGTTTTAGAAAATTTAACTCCTGCCCAATTGGCGGCAGTTGTTTGTGCTATTACAACTGAAGACTTGCGGATTGATATTCCTTATTTACCTATATCAGAACCTGTTAGAAAAACTTTGAATTTGATTAGAAATATAAGAAGAAAGCTGGAAAAAATTCAAAATAGATACGCTGTTGAGGCTCCTATGTATGTTAATCCATATTTTAGTTCTTTAATTGAACTATGGGTTGAAGGTGCCGAATGGGAAACTATGACAGAGCAAATTGATATTGGTGAAGGGGATATAGTAAGATCATTTAAGCGTGTTGTAGACGTTCTAAGACAATTTACAACAATTAATAATGTTCCTGAAGCATTAGTTTATACAGCAAGAGATGCGATAGAAAAAATTCTAAGAGAACCTGTAGATGTTGATTAGTATTAATAAATATGTTAATATAGTACCATAAAAAAGAAAGGAGCTCGCATGAAAGACATTTGTTGGAATTTCGGGGGGGGGGCGATTATTTATCCGCTGAAAGAAATTTTTTACCCCATAGTAAAAGAGAAAAAATATGTTATGCTAGTGATATAGGGTATCATAAAAGAAAATTAAAAAAAGGATTTACCTTAGCAGAAGTATTAATTACTTTAGGTATAATTGGTGTTGTTGCCGCTATGACTATGCCTGCGTTGATAGGCAGCTATAAGAGAATGGTTCTAAAAAATCAATACAAGAAATTGTATTCTACGTTATCTCAAGCATATAACAAATCTATTTTTGATATTGGAGGAGTTTCTGATTGCTATCATT